>JAMLIA010000011.1 GCA_023954495.1 Thermomicrobiales bacterium
TTGCCTTGCGTCTGCAATAGTCGCAGCAGGAACGCGGCTGCGCGATTTCGGGGCGAACGACGCACTGCGCGAGGCGAACGCGCGCATCCGCCACGCGTTCAGCGATTCGGCATCCGACGATGCGTGATGACCTGACCGCCATCGTTCTGACGCTGAACGAGGAGAAGCACCTGTCTGGCTGCCTCGCTTCCCTCCAGCGGCTCGACTGCGCGATCCTCGTCCTCGACTCCGGCTCCACGGATCGCACCGTCGCGATCGCTCAGGAGGCTGGTGCGGCGATCGAGGCTCGACCGTTCGATGGCTACGCGAATCAGCGCAACGCTGCGCTGGACATGGTGGACACGCCGTGGGTGCTCTTTCTCGATGCCGACGAACGGCTCACACCGGATGGCTGCAATGAACTCCTGGCGGTTCTGGACGGTGTTGCGAACGACGTCACTACAGCCCGCATCCCGCGCCGCAACATCGTGTTCGGTCGGGCATTACGCGGCGGTGGCTGGTGGCCCGATCACCAAACACGCCTGCTCAGGCGTGGCGCGGCGGCCTACGATGCGCGACGGCAGGTTCATGAGGTGGTCGAATCGACGGGGCGATCTGTCGATCTGGCGACACCGCTCATCCACCTTAACTACGAAACCCGCGCCGAGTTCATCGCGAAGCAGCGTCGCTATACGAAACGCGCAGCCAAGCAGGCTGTCTCCGAAGGACACGTGCCGCGCCGCCGTGCCTTTCTCTCAGCGCCGGTTCGCGAGCTTGTTCGCCGCTTCGTCCAGCTGCACGGCTATCGCGACGGCATCATCGGGCTGTTCCTGGCAACCGCGCTCGCCATCGAGCAGGTTCGGTGGGTCTGGCTATGTCGCCGCGGAGCGTTCTGATGGCGGGCAAAGTCGACGCGGTCGTCGTCTCGTATAACGTGCGCGATCTGCTACTCGAATGTCTCGCCTCGTTGATCGGTTCGAAGGCGGCAGGCGAGCTGGCGCGCATCATCGTCGTTGACAACGCCAGTAGCGACGGAAGCGCCGAGGCAGCCGGGGCGTTCGACCCGGCGATCGAGGTCATTGAGGCACCGAACGATGGCTACGGGTCGGGCGCAAACGTCGGCATCGCCGTCAGCGACGCCGAGATGGTGATGGTGCTGAATCCGGACACCGTCGTGCGAGTCGGAGCGATTGCCACGCTGACCGCGTGGCTGGATGCGCACCCGGACTTCGCCATCGCCGGGCCGCGATTGGTCCGCCCGGACGGCACGACCCAGTCCAGTCGTCGAACCTTCCCGCGGCCCTACACGCCACTTTTCGAGAGCTCAATCGTTGAAGAGTGGTGGCCGGGTAATCCTGTGGCCCGCGATTACCATCTGGCAGATAGTGCCGACGACGTGGATCAGGAGGTCGACTGGGTGGTTGGCGCAGCAGTGCTTGTGCGAAAGATTGCAATTCAGCAAGTCGGAGCATTCGATCCATCGTTTCGCATGTATGCTGAGGAAGTCGAATGGTGCTGGCGTTTGCGACAACACGGATGGCGGACTAGCTACGTGGCTGCGGCTGAAATCGTCCATCACGAGAGCGCCAGTGCATCACAGGATTTGCCCCGCCGCCTGCGCGAGTTCGACGACAGTCGCATTCAGCTAACCGAGAGGCTGTTTGGCGCGACCTGGGCACGCCTGGTCAGCATCGGGATTCGGACGGACTACGCCATTCGGCTGCTGCGCGAATCAGCGAAATGGCTACTGGGTCATCGCCGGGATCTGCGGCGCGCGCGGATGCGATTCTATGCGGACGCGCTTCGGCGCGGCCCACAACGCCGGGGAGGCGGTTGATGGCGGGCACCCACGTGCTGCTCGTAACTGGCGAGTATCCTCCGACGCCGGGCGGCGTCGGGGATTACACGGACAATTTGCGCAGTGCCTTGAGCCAGGCTGGCATCGGCGCAACCGCCTATGCACCGGCGAGCGGCGGCAGCCCGCACGTCGTCGAATACGGCAAATGGGGTTGGCGCGCGGCGCGTCGTGTCGGGCGCGTTGCACGGCACGCAGGCGCTGACGTCATTCACATTCAATACCAATCCGGCGCGTTCGACATGCATCCCTCGACCAACATGCTGCCGTGGATGCTGCGGAAGTCGTACCCGGTCATAACAACGTTCCACGATCTGCGGCCGCCGTACCTGTTTCCGAAGGCCTCATTCATTCGGCGATTCACGATGTTGCGTATGGCGCGCACGTCGTCACAGGTCGTCGTGACCAATCCATTCGACGCGGGAACGCTGACGAACGCGGGCATCGAGGTTGTCGAAATCCCGATCGGGCCGAATCTGCCGGCACCGGACACCGCAGCAACGCCGGACATGAACGTGGTCGGCTTCTTCGGCTTTCCCAGCCGGGCGAAAGGCATCGTCGAGCTGATTGAGGCAATCGGACTGATCGACTCGCGTCGCCGACCGAACCTGCTGCTCATTGGCGATCTCGGTACGCCATCGCCCAACAATGACCTCGTGGCGCTGGCCGATATCGAGCGGCTGGCAGGACAGAACGAGGTCACCATCAACCAGACCGGCTACCTGTCCGCGCAGGACGCGAGCAACGCACTGGCGAGCGTCGGCGCGATTGCGCTGCCGTTCCAGCGCGGCGCGAGCTTGCGGAGTGGCTCGCTGCTGGCAGCGCTACAGGCCGGGCGGCCCGTCATCGCCACCGCCCCTCCACGAGCTGAGGCGCTTCGCGACCTCGGATCGCTGCCGCAATTGCTCTCGATCCCGCGCGGCGATACCGGCAAACTGTGGGACGCGATCGAGTCGGCGCTCTCGTCACCATTCGCCGCGGTGCCGCTGCCGGAGCGCTTCGACTGGTCGGTGATTGCCAGCGCGCACGGCGATCTGTATCGGTCAGTCATCGACCAGTGGGAACGCGACCGTCGATGACGGCGATCCCCCGACCGGACACTGGGCAACGCACACGTTTGCAAGAGGCGATCGCGGCCCACGCGACACTGCTGCACTACCTTGCGCTCTCCATCATCATCGCGATCGGTGCGTGGTTGCGGCTGACCGGACTCCGTCGGCAAAGCCTCTGGTTCGACGAAGTCGACGTTGTGGTGCGCGCCCAGCGACCGTTCGATCAGGTGATCCATACTTTCGTTGCTGCCGGGGAGAACGGACCGGTCTACAACCTGATGCTGGCGATCTGGATTCGGGTCGCCGGAATCTCGGAAATCGCTGTGCGATTTCCGTCGGCTGTTGCGGGAGTCCTGACGATCCCGTTGCTGTACATCCTCGCCCGTCGAGTAGCCGGGAACCGCGCCGGTTTGCTGGCAGCCGGCCTCCTCGCCATCTCGCCGTATCATCTCTGGTACTCGCAGGAAGCGAAGATGTACACGCTCGTCGTGCTGGCGGCGGTGGCGTCGAGCCTCTTGCTGGTTGAGGCACTCGCCCGCAACCGCGCACTCTGGTGGATCGGCTACGTTCTGGCGACGACCGCGATGTTCTACCTCCACGTCGCGACCGTGCTGGTGTTCGTCGGTCAGTCGCTCTACGTCGTGCTGAACCGTCGCCAGTGGCGCGGACGCGAGCGCGGCTGGCTGCTGGCAGCGGCGGCGCTAACGCTGCCGTATCTGCCGATCGCCGTCTGGGCCATGCGTGTCGTAGGAGGCGGTGCCCCGACCTGGCAGCCGACCGTCGGTATCTGGGACGCCATCAGCATCCTCAGCATCAAGATGGCGGTGAACAGATCGACGACAGACGTTGAGCGCTGGGGCGCGGCGCTGTACGCCCTGCTGGCCATCAGCGGCGTCTACGTGCTCTGGCGCAGACGCCAGCCGCAGCGCTGGTGGCTGCTCGTTGGATTGCTCGTCGTCGTCCCGATCGTGGGACTCTGGGCAGTGTCGCTGCGGCAATCGGTCTTCTCCGACCGCTATGCAATCGTCGCTCTGCCCGCTTACCTCATTCTGGTCGCGGCAGCAGTGGCGGCCACGCTGGCATCCAGACGCGGCTGGGTGCTTGGCGTGCTGGCGGTGTTCGCACTTGTGACGTTCGCCTGGCAACCGATCCGCGACGTGAACCGGACCTACTCGGCAGTGAAAGAGGACTGGCGCTCAGCCTACGCCGACATCGCCCGGCGCGGTGAACCGGGTGACGTCATCATTGTCCACCCCGGCTACATACTCACGACGCTCGACTACTACTCCCAACGTGAGCCGCTCCTGAAGCAGTATCCGGTAGCCACGATCCCGACCTTCAAGGTCAAGTGGTTGACTCGTGACCTGATGATCCAGCAGATTCACGATCAGGTAGCGGGCGCGCAACGCATCTGGTTCGTGCAGTCTACAGACCGCATACCCGCCGAAGACCCGGACGACACCCTGAGATCATGGCTGATGTCGACCGGAACCGTTCTGTACGACCACAAGGTGACGGGCGTCCGCGTCACCCTGTTTGAGATGCCGGAAGGCTGGTAGCGCTGACCTGTCGTCGTGCCCAATGGTCACGACTACGTCCGATGTCGCCCCTTTTCAATCACACGCATCTGTGGCTTACTCCTGTACGTACACGTACGTACGCTTCTTGAAGGGGGTCCGCGGCGGATGCGGGGCATTGTCGTTAGCTTGGTAGTGTTCCTGATTGTCACAGGAGCGTTGCTCTATCGCACCTCGGCGCAGGGCAATGACACTGCGATCGCAACACCGACGACTCCGGCGCTGGTCGCAATCCCAACGAACACACCTGCTACCTCGGCGGCGACACCAACCGCTCGTCGCAGCCTGAGCCAGACGCAGGTTGAGCGGCTTCCGTCGACCGCAACGGCGACAACACAGATTGAGACAGAGCCGACGCCGGAGCCGACAGAGGCCGCTCCCGTTCAGGAAATCGCCACAGTCGTCCAGAGTGATGAGCCTGCAGACGACATCATCGAGGCCGACTTTGAAGAAGCGGACGTCGTGGAAGACGAAGTCGACGAGTCGGACGAGAGCAGCGATCTGCATCTGGCGGGTGCCGCGACTGCGGACGACGCGCTCCACTCTGGCATCTGGGCAGACGCGATTCACACGATCGACGGCGGTGTGATGGCGATGGTCCTGCCGGAATCAGCCAATGTGCGCTCAGCGCCAACAACCGATGCACCGGTTGTCACCGAGCTGCTCGCCGGGTGGCCGATCACGCTTTACGGTGCCGAGATCGGAGAAATGGCCAGCGGAACAGACGTCTGGTACCGAACCTGGTCGGGGAGCTACCTGTCGGCAGCGACGGTGGGGCCATTTGTAGCACCGACACCGGACGAGACGTACTCTGGTCACTGGGTAGATGTCGATCTGACGACCAATTACGCAATCGCCTATGTCGACTCGACACCGGTGTACGCGGCAATCACGATCACCGGCAAGCCGGGCTTCGAGACGCCGACCGGCACCTACACGATTTTTCGCCGCGTCGAGTCGGACACGCTCGACAGCTCAACGACCGGCATCGCCGCCGGAGATGCCGAGTCGTATCTGATTTCGGATGTGCCGCACGTCCAGTACTTCGCCGATGGCGGGTTCGCGCTGCACGCCAATTACTGGAGCGATCCGTGGGAGTATGGGTATGACCGGAGTCACGGCTGCGTCAACCTGATGCCCGAGGATGCCGCCTGGTTCTGGAACTTCCTCTCGATCGGCTCGGCAGTCTCAATCCACTACTAGCCGATCTGCATCCGCACCAGCATCTGGCGCAGGATCTGCAGGAGCAGGATGGCGAAGATCGGCGAGATGTCGATCATGCCAATACGCGGAACGACCGACCGGATCGGGCCAACGATCGGTTCAGTTAGTTCATTGAGAAAGCGCGAAATAGGGTTCGTACCCTGTGGATCTACCCAGGAAATCAGTGCGCGACCGATAATGGCATAGGTCATTATCTGGAGAAACGTCGCCGCAATGTCGAAGATCAGCGCCACAAGCGGCACCTTACTGTAATCAGGCTCAACATAGAGAAGCGTCGGCGGGCAATAGTCCACACCGACACTTGAATCATATCAAGTTGACTGTTACGGAACCGCCGGAGATTTGCAGAAAGCCGCGCTTAGCGCTTCCGCTGCTGTGCAGTGCGGCCCTTCTGGCGTCGGCGGTGACCGGACTTCACGATCTCGCCCTCGAAGCTGTCTTCGAGACGCTGGCGATGGGTGCGGCGCTCGCGATCCAGCTCGTCGTCTTCGACCGCTGCCTGATCCCAGATCAGTTCGGCATCGCCGATGTGAACGGTATCGCCCGGCTCAACGCCGAGCGCTTCGAGCTGGGCGGAAATGCCTGATGCCTCCAGAATGCGCTGGAAGCGATCCGCTGCATCATCACTGGCGAAGTCCGTCATCGCCAGCGTGCGCTCGATCTTGCGGCCGGTAACGGAGTAGTGATGCCGTGACAGGCGCTCAGCCTCCCAGAGGTCCTCGTTTTCCGTTTCGAGTGTGTACACACGTCGGGTCTCCGGCGGAACAAGATCGGCCAACTTCGGAATGTCACGCAGGCGTTCGTAGATCGCGAACATCATTTCCTTGACGCCCTCGCCGGTCACGCCGGAGATCTCGAACACACGCTCAACACGATCATCAAGTGCCTCGTGGAGCAACGGCATGAGCACCTGCGTATCCGGCAGATCGATCTTATTGATCGCCAGAAAGCGTGGCTTATCGCCGAGCTCGTCCGAATAAGCGCGCAGCTCCTGATCGATTATGTCGAAATCCTGAATCGGGTCGCGATCTTCCATGCCGCCCGAACCGTCGATTACATGCAGCAGCAAGCGGGTTCGCTCGACGTGGCGCAGGAACTCGTGACCCAGGCCAACGCCCTCGGCCGCACCCTCGATGAGCCCAGGGATGTCAGCCAGCACGAATGTATCGCCACGGCGTCCACCAACCTCGACCACACCGAGATTTGGCTCCAGCGTCGTAAACGGATAATCGGCGATCTTCGGCTTGGCGGCACTGGCGGCAGCCAGCAACGTGGACTTGCCCGCGTTCGGGAAGCCAACCAGCCCAACGTCCGCGATCAGCTTGAGCTCCAGCCGAATCCAGCGCTCTTCGCCCGGTTCGCCTAGCTCGGAAATCCGCGGCGCCTGCCGCGTGGACGTCGTGAAGTGGGCATTGCCCAGCCCGCCCTTGCCGCCGCGAGCGATGATGAGCTCGTCGTCTGGCTCGATCAGGTCGGCGATCGGTTCGTCGGTCTCATCATCAATGACGATCGTGCCGGCGGGCACGTCAACGTAGACCGTCTCACCAGTCTTGCCATACATGTTCTGATGGCGACCGGCCTGGCCATGCCCGGCGCGGAAGTGCGAGGTGTACTGGAACGGCAGAAGCGTCGCCATTTGCGGATCGACGCGCAGCACGACGTTGCCGCCGCGACCGCCATCACCGCCGTCCGGCCCGCCCATCGGGACGAACTTCTCGCGGCGGAACGACACGACCCCACGGCCGCCGTTCCCTGCCGTCACTCGAATGCGTGCACGATCGACGAGCAACCGTTAGTCTCCTTTAGCGCACTGCTCCAATGTGCGGGCACCTGCCGCAGCAACAAGCCTGCCACAACCGGCCACCCTGCACCTGTCTCTGCTTGTGCGGACGGGCTTACTCCAGATAGTCGCGCAGTTGCCGCGACTTTGTTGGGTGGCGCAGCTTGCGGAGCGCCTTTGCCTCGATCTGCCGGATGCGCTCGCGGGTGACGCCGAACTCTTTGCCGACCTCTTCGAGCGTGCGGCTGCGCCCGTCTTCCAGACCGAACCGCAGCTCCAGCACGCGCCGCTCGCGGTCCGAGAGCTGGCTGAGCACACTCTCCATCTGCTCTTTGAGCATTTGCTGCGAGGCGGCATCAGCAGGGGCTAGCGCCTTCTGGTCCTCGATAAAGTCGCCGAGGTTGGAATCCTCTTCCTCACCGATCGGCATGTCGATTGACACTGGCTCCTGCGAGATCTTCTGGATGTCGCGGACCTTCTCCGGGGTCAGATCCATCTCGCGGGCGATTTCATCCGAGGTCGGCTCGCGACCCAGCTCCTGCTGGAGCCGACGAGAGGTGCGAATCAGCCGGTTGATTGTCTCGACCATGTGAACAGGTATGCGGATCGTCCGCGCCTGATCGGCGATTGCGCGTGTGATCGCCTGCCGAATCCACCAGGTGGCATAGGTCGAGAACTTGAAGCCCTTGTGATGCTGGAACTTTTCGACTGCCCGAATCAGACCGAGATTGCCCTCCTGGACCAGATCGAGCATCGACATGCCACGACCGACATACTTCTTGGCCACGCTGACAACCAACCGCAGATTTGCTTCGGTCAGCTTGCCGCGTGCCAGATCTCCGCGCACGATCATCTGGGAATAGGTCGTGGCGAGCTGCAACGAGGTGGCAGTCAGCAGGACCACCGCCTCCTCCTGATCGAGGGTGGCATCAGACGCTTCGATGCGCTGTTGAACTTCGCGCGGCAGCAGCTCCCATTCGACGCGGCGACGCCGAAGCTCTTCTTCCAACGCATCGGTGGTCATCCCGAAGCCGTCTGCAACCGATTTCAGCAGCGCCTCAGGTAGCTGGGTGACAGGCAGCACGGCTGCCAGCATGCGCGGTTTGGTTGTGGCAGGCTGATCTGGATACGCCTCAGCGAAGAGGACATCAACGAACCGCCAACCCTCGGTGAATGTGAAGAAGATTGACCGAGCGATCTGTTCGGTGGAGCTGTGAATCGTCGAGGCGATGCTCTGCTCTTCGCCATCCACGTTGCCCTCGTGGATCTGATGCGCAACGCGGACAAGATGATCTCGCTGCTCCATTGCTCGCGCGAGGTCAACTTCCTGCTCGGCGGTCAGCAGCGGCACGCGACCGATCTCGCGCAGATACATGCGAACAGGGTCGTCCAGACTGACGCCTGATAGATCGATATCGGCAAGGCGCGTCTCAAACAATGCGTCCAGCGAGTTCGTCGTCTTCTCAACTTCGACCAAGCCGGATTCGGGCGGCGTTGAATCATCCGTGGGCTGGCTCTCGCGCGTGATAGTGATACCCACCTCCGTCAATCGAGTTTCGATGGCGTCAAGGGTTGCGGGGTCAGCGTCCGGATCCATCTCCTTGCTCAGATCATCCCAACTCAGGTGGCCCGCGCTGACGGCCATTGCGACGATCTTCTCGACGAGGTCAGATCGAACGTCAGCGCTGGTCGCCCGCGCATCCTGCGCGGGACGTGATGCCGATCGGTTCTGTGGCGTATTCGGCTTGCGGGGCTCGAAGGATGTCGTCTGGCACGGGTGCTCTCCCTGGGATTACCTGGGGCGGTGCGAATTGAGTGTGACCTTCGGTGTTGTAGTCGGTTCAGTTATGCGGACGCTGGTGGTGGGCCGCCGATGACATCCCGCCGCAGCAGGTCTTCGACCGTCTCACGGCGCTGGACCAACCGACTTTCTCCATGTTCTACGAATACAACGGACGGACGGTACGCCTGGTTGTAATTGCTGGCCATCGCCAGGCAGTAGGCTCCAGCCGCCGGGATCGCCAATCGGTCACCAGGAGCCAGCTTCGGCAGGTCGACTCGCTCGATCAGGATGTCGCCGGATTCGCAGTATTTCCCAGCGATCGTGACCGGGTACAGATCGCCGTCGTTCGGCGCTCCGACGAGTTCCGCAGTATACGCCGCTCCATACAGCGCCGGGCGAATGTTATCCGCCATGCCCCCGTCCACCGACACATAGGTCCGAATGCCGGGGACCTCTTTCCGGGATCCCACAGTATAAAGCGCAACGCCAGCTTGTCCAACGATTGTCCGGCCCGGCTCGATCGTCAGCACCGGCGTGGGCAGCCCGAGCTGCACTACGCACTCGCGGGCGCAGGCACCGATTGCAGCGGTGTACTCCTCAACGAGTGAGTCCGGATCTTCCAATTCATAGGGGATGCCGAGGCCGCCGCCGGGGCTCATCTCTTCGATCTCGATGCCATGCTCGTCGCGCATTTGCGCGCCGAAGGCAAACAGCGTCTCAACCGTGTCGACGAACGGGTCGATCTCGAAAATCTGCGAACCAACGTGGGCATGGAAGCCGTTCAGCTTCAGTCCGGGGATCGCTGTGATGCGCGCCACGGCCTCGGCGGCTTGCCCATTCTCGATTCCCAGCCCGAATTTGGAATCGGGAATTCCCGTCTTGCGATAATCGTGCGTGTGAACATCGATGCCGGGATTGACCCGAATCAGCACCGCCTGCGGTGTCGCGCGATTGCTGGTCAGCTCCGCCAGCCATGCAATCTCGTCGAAGTTGTCGATGACGATCGTGTCGATGCCGGATTCCAGAGCGAGCTGCAGCTCATCCGGCGTCTTATTGTTGCCATGGAAGTGGATGCGCTCAGCCGGAAATCCGCAGGCGAGGGCATAGGCAAGCTCACCGCCCGACACGACATCCAGCCACAACCCTTCCTCAGCGATGATCTGGAGCAGCGCATGCGACAGACCGGCCTTGCCGGCGTAGACAACACGAGGGCGATCCCAGGCACGGGCAAACGACTGTGTATAGCGGCGACACTGCTCGCGGATTGTCGCCACGTCGAACACATACAGCGGGGTCCCATATGTCTCGGCGAGCGAGTCCAGCAACACACCGCCAATTGCGAGGCAACCATTCTCATCCCGAGTCGCCGTCGTGGGCCAGAGCATCAATCCCCCTTCGCCGCACCATGCTTGAAACAGCCGGACCGCCATTTCGTCCGGCGGCGGCATCCATCGCCGCCTGCTGCGTTCAATTCTCGCAAAGTGCGCAGCAGTATACCGTCACTTGCGATTTCAGAGCGCTCCGCAGGAGTTTCGTACACTACTGGATGGCGACGACTGCAGAGGGTCGCCGATTCGAGTAGTGAGCGGAGATGCACGATATGGCGGAGGAAACCACTTCCAATACGAGAGTCGAACGCGACTCTCTTGGTGAGCTGAACGTCCCGGCTGAGGCGTATTACGGCGTTCAGACGATGCGCGCTCATACCAACTTCCCAATCAGCGACCTCCGCTTTCCACGGCGCTTCATCCGCGCGCTCGGCGAGATCAAGGGCGCAGCCGCACAGGTGAACAACGACCTCGGACTTGTTGATTCGCACCTGGCTGATGCCATCGTCGCGGCGGCTGCGGAAGTTGCGGACGGCAAGCTGGACGATGAGTTCATCCTCGACATCTTCCAAACCGGCTCGGGCACCTCGACCAACATGAACGCCAACGAAGTCATCGCCTCACGTGCGAATGAGATTCTCGGTGAGCAGCGCAACGGCATCACGCCGGTTCACAAGAACGACCATGTCAACGCCGGGCAGTCGTCGAACGATGTCATTCCGACCGCAATCCATCTCTCGGCACTGGCAGCCATTGTCGAAGATCTGGTGCCCGCCCTCGATCGACTGCACGCGTCGCTGCTGGCCAAGTCGGAAGAGCTGATGCCGATCGTCAAGACTGGCCGAACGCACTTGCAAGACGCGACACCCATCCGCCTCGGTCAGGAGTTTCTCGGCTACGCCGGGCAGATCGAGCGCAGCAAGTCCCGCGCGAATGTGGCGATCAGCGAGCTGCGCGAAGTCGCGCTCGGCGGCACTGCGGTCGGCACCGGCATCAACACACACGCGGAGTTTGCCCAGCGTGTTTGCACGCTCATCACCAAGCAAACTGGCGTCGAGATCGTTGAGTCGACAAATCACTTCCAGGCGCAGAGCACGCTTGATGGCGTCGTGGCCGCCAGCGGTGCGCTGAAGACGATCGCAGTGTCGCTGCTGAAGATCGCGAACGACATTCGTTGGCTTGGCTCCGGCCCACGAGCCGGCATTGGTGAGCTCGATCTTCCGGCGGTTCAGCCGGGCTCGTCGATCATGCCGGGCAAAGTCAACCCGGTGATCGCCGAATCGGTCGCGATGGTCTGCGCTCAGGTGATTGGCAACGATGTCACGATCAACATCGCTGGGCAATCCGGCAACTTCGAGCTGAATGTCATGATGCCGGTGGCGTCCTACAACCTGTTGCAGTCGATCGAGCTGCTGGCGACCAGCTGCTCCAACTTCGCCGAGCAGTGCATTGACGGGCTGACTGCGACGACCCGCGGCCCGGAGATGGTCGAGAAGGGGCTGATGATCGGCACTGCGCTGGCTCCGATCGTTGGCTACGACGCAGCGGCGGCGATTGCGAAGGAGGCAGCGAAGTCCGGTCGGACAATCCGTGAGGTTGCCCAGGAGCAAACCGATCTCAGCGACGAAGAGCTCGATCGCGTGCTTGATCCGTCGCAGATGACTGAGCCAGGCACAACGCTCTCGGCGGGCGGCTGATCGTCAGGCTGCGCGTGCAATCCAACTACTGAATAATCCCGATGAGGTCCGCCTGACCGCTGTTCGGCGGACCTCTACATACTGGCCGCGCAACGTCCCGAAGGCGCGACCAAGCCGGGCGGCGCAGCAGAGCGGTGAGAAATCACCACTCCTCTAGCGCAACGGACGCACATCGTTGTGTGTCCGCCAAGGATTCTCCCGGCGCTAGTGCGCGAAAGAATCCTCCGCCCAACAGTACGGGATTTCAGCGCTGTCATGTATCGTAGAAAGTACGTATTTCGGAACGTGGGATTGTCAGATAAGCCCACGCTCAACGACGATGCGGGTTGCGGCAGCTCGCGACGAAACCTTGAGCTTCGCGTAGATCGACGAGAGGTGGGTGGTGACGGTTCGGCGGCTGACGTCGAGCGACGCTGCGATCTCGGCATCGGTCCGACCATCGGCCACCAGGTGCATCACCTCAATCTCGCGGCGAGTCAGCTGCGGAAGCGGCGTCGCCTCGCTTCGAATATGTGTGTGCTCGCTAAACGAAAGCCACGCAACTGAGCCGAGCGCGGTGAGGATGGTGACAGCGGACTCACGCGTTTGATTAGCCTGATCTGCCGAGAGTAGCCGCCGCTGAACTTCGCTGAGCAGCAGCAGACAGAGCCCTTCTTCCAGGCGGTTGTGGCAGCTGCGCGCAATGGCCAGCGCGGATTCCGCCTCCGAGTGCGCCTCAGAGACGCGGCCGCGTTCCATCAGCGCGAGGGCAAGCGTGCGCTTGGCAGTGGCCAGCATCGTCGGCCGCCGTGGTGACGACGATTGCTGGATCGCCTCCCGCGAGAACAGTTCAACGTCGCCCATCGAACCGGTCATAAACGCCTGTATCGCGCGCGCAATCGAAAGCTCGGCCTGCCCCACGGCTGCTCCACTCCAGGTCAGCCAGCGCTCCAGTGCCGCAATCCAGGCGGCAACGCCGCCCGCATCGCCGCTGAACATGGCATCGAGCACTGCCAACTGGATGAGCCGCACGCTCGTCGTGTAGATCTTCGAGCCGGGCTCCGTGGCCGGACCGGCTGGCATTGCCGCGACGATGATCCGGGCGAACGCCTCGTTGTCACCATTATGTATAGCGATCTCGGCGAGGGCAGGTGCTGCTATCCAGCGCAGCGGCTCCGATGCATACACTCGCTCTGCGGCTTCGCGAGCTGTCTGCCAGTCGCCATCGTTCATGGTTACGAACATCGTTGCGACGTCTGAGAGCCTGACGTTTCCCGGCAGATTGACGGTGTCGTCCATCTCAATCGCGTGGCAACAGCCAGCGACGCGAGCACGGCTGTCGCAGGCGTACGGCATGACGACGGGATGAACTTCCATCAGGCAGGTCCAGCCGACCTGCACGTTGTTGCCGACAGCCGCAAACGCCTCCTGTGCGTAATCGAAGACACGACTGCGCGATCGGGATCTCCGAGCATCGCCTGGCTTGCCGCGCGCCCGGCGTATCCATCTGCGACCGGATTCCGGCTCGCTCTCGGCTGGCTGGTTGACGTGTTGATCAGACTCTCCACAAACGGAGCGGAAAGCTCCAGCGCATCTCGGTAGCGACCCGCGAGGGCATACCAGCCAATCAACGTTCCGCGATGCTCACCATACTCGCGCGACCCAAAAGACTCAACCAACTGCAAGCGTGTGAATTCGGGCTCGCTCAGCGCTTCGATGTCGGTGATTGCGGCGGCCATCTCAGCCAGACCGCTGGCAATCTGCCCATCCCAGCATTTGAGAAACCCGAGATGGTAGCGCGTCCCGGCGCTCAGTGTGACATCGCCGATGTCGAGCGCAAGCGCTCTGGCGGATTCGAGGAGCTTGATCGCGCGGCTGAGGTCGGTGAAGCGTAACAGGACGGCTGCGCGATACGTCATCCAGCCGGCGGCGAGCGCTTGCCCATCAACCACACGCGCCAGTCTGGCTGCATCTTCAAGGCGCAGTGCAGCCGTCGTCCAGTCCCCCATGGCCTGCGCACGCTCTGCGGCGCGAAGCAGCCAATCCAGCGCCGCAGGATGTCGCCCCGAGTAGAGATGGTGTGCAACCTCCTCAACTTCAGGGTCCGCGACCTGCGAGAGATATTCGCCGATGCGACGATGTAGCTCCATACGGCGCGATCCGGCCAGCGTCATGAGCATGGATTCACGCGCCAACGGGTGCGCAAACTCAATGCTGCCGTGATTGCCATCGACCAGCATGCCAACTGCCAGAGAGCGTTCGATTGCGTCACGAAACATCTGCTCGTCAAGACCGGCTAACTCGCGCCAGAGCGCAAACCGACTTGCGCGCACCTGATGGCCGAAGACGGAGGCCACTTCGAGCAGCGCCTTGCCGGCGTCACCGGTGCGCGCCACAAGCCCATCCACAATCGAGTGCGCGGTTGGAGGAACGACGACTCGACTCAGATCGCCGAGTCGCCAATGCGAGTTCACGCCGTCGCCCGCCGCGAGTATCCCCTCACGTTGCAGTGCGTTGAGCAGCTCGTGTATCGCGAGCAGGTTGCCTTGCCCATAGCGCTGGATATAGGTCGACAGGCGCTTCAGATCAGCAGGCGTGAGCGGGAACGCGTTGGCAATTGCTCGACTGATCGCCTGCTCGTCGAGCGGCGGGAGCACTACCTGCGTTACATCCGTCTCCCTGAGGAGCGCAGCCAACTGCAAGTGGAACGGGCTTGTTTGGTCGCGCCCGCTATCCCGATAGGTCGCGATCATCAGCAGCGGCGCGTCCCGCAAACGCACAGCAACGCGGCGGAGCAGGGTCAGGCTGTCGGCATCGGCCCAGTGCAGGTCGTCAATAAACAGAATGGTCGGTTGTATCTGTGTGACCTGCTCAAACCAGGCGACGACGGCATCCGTCGTTTCGTCGTCGTAGCCGGAAATGGTCGGCGGTTGAAGAGCTGACAACGCGTGATGGTGTCGAGAATCGGACAGCAGGTCGTGCCAGATCGAGCGCGCAGGCGCGCCCACCAGCTCCAAACAGGTGCAGGTTATCGCCTGCGCGTCCGGGTGACGAGCAAGAAACTGGCGGACGAACGTCGTCTTCCCGATCCCGATCATTCCGCCCACGAGCACAAACCGGCTCCGGCCGCCCTTTGCGAGCCGCCATGCATCTTCGAGCATGGCAAGCTCACGGTCGCGTCCGACAAATAGAGCGGCTGGTCTTGCAGAATCTTCAGACATACGGACAGACTATGCCACGTTCCGTCGGGTTTCGGATGCTCGCGCGCAGATCAACCCCGCATTCCGCCATGCCCAGCCAGCTATGTGCCTCAATCCGACGATCAGGGTGATCGTTTATCATCGGGGCCTGTGCCGGCCGACCGATACGCACCGGGCCACCGAGACAGGAGAACACCATGACGCATGCCAAACAGAGCGAAGAAGCACAGTCCGCATCTGATGAAGCGGTCGTCCCGACTGACCTGCCATATCGTGTCACTCCGGGAGAGCGCGTCAAGCTTGACTCGATCGACCCGGACGACACTGGCGATGTCGAAAACAAGAAGGCTGCAAAGAAGGAGCTGAAGAAGCTCACCAAGCGGCTGATTGCTCTTCAGGAGCGCCTCTATGCTGAGGACAAGCAGAGCCTCCTGGTTGTCCTGCAGGCGCTCGACACAGGCGGCAAGGACGGAGCGATCCGGGGAGTGTTCAGCGGTGTAAATCCGCAGGGATGCCGCGTCTGGTCATTCAAGACGCCGACGGCGGATGAGCTGAGCCACGATTTTCTGTGGCGCATCCATCAGCGCACTCCGGCGAGAGGCATGATCACGATCTTCAACCGTTCGCACTACGAGGACGTGCTGGTCGTGCGCGTCAAAGATCTCGTGCCGGAAGAGGTTTGGCAGCGGCGGTTTGAGGAGATCAACGAATTCGAGGAAGTGCTGGCGAATAACCGGACGACGGTACTGAAGTTCTACCTGCACATCTCCAAAGACGAGCAGAAAGAACGCCTGCAGGCGCGGCTCGATGATCCGGACAAACACTGGAAGTTCTCGGTCGGCGATCTCAAGGAACGCGGATTCTGGGACGACTATCAGGTTGCCTTTGAGGATGTGCTCAGTCGTTGCTCCACCGATCACGCGCCATGGTTCGTCATTCCCGCAAACCACAAATGGTTCCGCAACGTTGCGATTGCTCGCACCGTCGTCCAGACGCTGGAAGCAATGAACCCGCAATTTCCAGAATCGAAAGAGGATCTGTCCGAAGTGGTGATTCCCGACTGATGTCAGGGACGAGATGATTGCGACGACGCGGGCACGGCACCTGCGTCGCTGAGCCACGCTGCGATCTGATCCGGTCGGCGGATGGCAGCACCCGGCTGTCTGGCATCGAGCAATATTCCGGCTCGTCCAACATCAGTGCCCGCACCGGTAGAGATCATGCATTGCGTTTCGCCGCCGACAGCCGCGCCATTGAGCATGGCCAGCCTGACGCGCGCCTGAGTCCAGACGGGCGCGTCAATATGCTGAACACAGCCCCACGGGACGCTGAATCTCTGGATGATGTTGTCGCCGCTTTCGATGACGCCACGAATCGCGAGTACGCCGTCACGAGCTTCGCCGCTCGCTCGCAGCACCACGCCATACGGCAGCAGATCGTGTTGAACGACGGACTCCAGCGCTGCGCTATCGAGCGCACCTGCAAGCGGCAGGAGTTCGTCGGCATCAACGACAGCCATGATTTTGCTGTATGCCAGGTCGACGGCCATGTCTGCAACCTCCAGCAACGCGACGCCGTGTGGTTGCGGCAGGCCGCGCTCGCTCATGACCACCAATCCGGGGATGGGTGTGCGTGCCGTGAGGGCTCGCCGCACCGCCTCAACCGCGTTCGGTCGCGCGTCATGCACCGCTACATCGTCACTTGTGTACACGATGGTGTCGATCAGCGGCACTTGCCCGTGCTCGACGCTCGTTACGACAATTTCAGATTCGTCAGCGGAGTGCTCAACTGCTACGACTGGGTACCCGTGCGTTTGGGCGAGCGACTGGCAGGCGGCAGCGACCGTCTGGCGACGATCGATCATGCGAACCGACGCGGCCGGCAGATCGTCCAGGCCGGAGACAACGAAGATCGGATCGCGCTGGATCTCGGCAGCCTCGAATCCAGTCTGCTCGGCGAGGCTTTCGGCGAGATGCTCGACCGTCGATGACAGCGAATCCTCGCGTCGGCAATCTGCAAGGCCAATCAGGCGCTCGTGTCGCTCGACCGGCGCGAACAAAGCCGACCGGAGCCGATCCTCATGCACCTCGATGACCAGTGAAACAGCCAGATGACTCACCAGACCTGCCAGACGTACAGACCGATCGACGCGATGACGACGAGCGCGACAAGAAGTCCTGCGATCACAAGCGCGGACGGTCGCCGGGTGGCGCTGCTCGTTGTTGCGGCGGGAACGGATGGCGACGGCTGCGGCGCTTCAGCGGCGACCCAGACGGACGATACGCTCGGAACAGAGACCGACGGACGTGCAACCGGCATATCGTCTTCATCGATGCCGCCCACCTCGTCAACATCGTCCGGCAGATTCAGCTCGATGGGTTCGGTGCCGGATTCGCGCAACCAGTCGGGCAGGGCATCGCCCGGGTCATCGCGGTGGTTGTCGTCAGATGGCACGCGGTGCCTCCTGTCAGCGCCGAAGCTCGGCAGAGTCGATCCAGATCGTCACCGGGCCATCGTTGATTAGCGCGACCTGCATGTCGGCACCAAACACGCCCGTGCCAACACGGATACCGGCACCACGAAACTCCTCGGCGACGAGATCGACGAGCGGCGAGGCGTGATCGGGCGCGGCGGCTGAGACGAACGATGGCCGCCTGCCCTTGCGAACGTCGCCATACAGCGTGAACTGCGACACGAGCAGGATCTCGGCGTTGACATCTGACGCTGCCAGATTCATCTTCCCGGCTTCGTCGGAGAAGATGCGCAGTCCGGCGATCTTCGTCGCCAGTTGGCGCGCTTCAGCTTCAGAGTCATCCCCATGCACGCCCAGCAGGACGAGCAGTCCTTGCCCAATTTCGGCGATGCGCTCGCCGGCCACATCGACCGATGCGCTGCGCACCCGCTGCACTACTGCTCGCATGAATCGTCCCGCTCCTCTAGCATCGCGATGGCCAACGCGGCCAGACCTTCACTACGCCCGATCGCCCCGAGCTGCTCATTCGTCGTTGCCTTGACGTTGACTCTGTCACTCGGCAAGTCAAGCAACTCCGCCAGCCGCAGGCGCATGTCGGACCGACGCGGCGCGATCTTCGGCCTTTCGCCAATGATCGTCAGATCGACGTTCACCAACCGGAAGCGGGTCAATACGACCTCCAGCGCGAGCCGCAAGAGGTTGCCGCTATCTGCATCCCGCCAGCGTTCATCGCTCGGAGGAAAGTGGTCGCCGATATCGCCCATGCCTGCTGCGCCCAGAATCGCGTCCGTCACGGCGTGGAGCCCAGCGTCTGCGTCCGAATGCCCGTCCAGACCGATCTCGCCCGGAAACTCAACGCCACACAACACCATGCGCCGGTCGGGTGCAAAGCGGTGTATGTCGTAGCCGATGCCAGCCCGATTCATGATGCCCCTTCAGCGGTTGCGGCGACGATCGCCCGCGCGATGGCAAGGTCGAACGGCCAGGTGATCTTGATATTGCGCGGGTCGCCCTCGACCAGCGCAACCGGATAACCAGCCGCGTGGAGCATACCGCCTTCGTCGGTCGCACTGCCCTCAGCAGTCAGCGCGGACAGCAGCCATTCGCGCCGAGCGGCCTGCGGCGTCTGCGCTGCCGCGAGCTGACTCCGATCGACAACGCCCGCTGACTGACCCGACGGGCCGAGGCGGTGGAGCGTGTCGCTGATCGGCAGAACCGGGATCGCTGCACCGTGCGTCTGCGCCGCAGCAATGACCCGAGTCACGAGCGCTTCAGAGAGCAACGGTCGCGCGGCATCGTGGACAAGCACGATGTTGGCATCCGGCACACACATGAGCCCGGCGCGCATCGAATCACTGCGCTCTGCTCCGCCGAGGCAGGTCATGACGTCGCTATTGCCTGCACTATCGAGCAATGCTCTGCCGCGCTCGATGGTGTGCTCGCCCAGAACGACGACGACGCGATCAATGGCTGGATGGCTCGCGAAGCATTCGACTGACCAGAGCAGCAACGGACGACCGGCCAGATCCAGAAACACCTTCTCGCGATCGCCAAACCGCATCCCTGATCCCGCTGCGACGACGAGCGCTACGGTTAGGGTGGGCGATGGTGACTGGGGCTGTTCTGTTGCGTCGGTCACGGTGCATCGTCCCTCGTGAGTGGAGGCGTCGGAACGCACAAGAGCTTGTCCAGCGAGGATGATGGTCCAGAGGTCCGGGGCAGTCTAGCAAACTCGTCGCAGGCGGTTCAACGCGCCGCAGACGATCGCGCTGGATCGTCGAGAGCCGCCAGGAATGCGGTCAACACGTCGTCCGGAAGGTCGACTCCGCCGAGCTCACGGCCCGCCTTGTAGCCCTCGCCATGATAGTCCGAGCCGCCACTCACCAGCAGATGATGCTGCGCAGCAATCACGGCGATCTCGCGCCGCTGTGCTGGCGAATACTCGCCGTAATACGCCTCAATACCGACGAGGCCAGCGGCGATGAGATCGGGCAGGTTGTCGGGAAAGTGCGGCGATGTCAGTGGATGGGCGTGGAACGGCAGACCTCCGGCACGACGCACCAGATGGATCGCCTCGACCGGCGACAGACGCTGCGATGGCAGATAACCGGGCTTGCCGTTGCCAATGTAGCGCTCGAACGCCTCGCCGATTGAGCCGACATACCCGGCTCGCACCATCGCCTGCGCGACGTGCGGCCGCCCAATTGATCCGCCAGGTGTGTTCGGCTGGATCGCCTGGCGGTCAAGGTCGATGCCAATCTCGCGCAGGAGCGCCACCATGCGGTCGATGCGCGTACGCCGCGCATCGCGCAGGTTGGAGAGTGTCCTCTGCAATGCCTCGCTATGCAGGTCGATCCCATATCCGAGGATATGGATCTCTCCCGGTTCGACGTCGGTTGAAAGCTCAATGCCGGGAATCAGGCGGATCTCGAGCACGTCGGCGGCCCGCTGCGCCGGATCGAGGCCCAATGTCGTATCGTGGTCAGTTAGTGCCAAGACAGAAATCCCCCGCCGATGAGCCTGCCGGAGCAGGTCGGCGGGGGATAGCATCCCATCCGACGCGGTGGAATGCGTGTGCAGGTCAGCCCGGCGAATGCGTGCTGACATTACAGTCTGGTCGAAGCTAGCGTGGCTCAACGATGAGGCGAATCGCGGTTCGATCCTCGTCGTCGATTGTCACGTCAATGAACGCCGGGAGGCAAACTGCCTCAATACCGGTCTCCTGGAGATAATCGCGCGCGATGGCGACGGCCTTGACGGCCTGATTGGTCGCGCCAGCGCCGATGGCCTGAACTTCGGCGCGGCCCGACTCGCGCACGACACCAGCGATCGCGCCGGCAACAGCGCTCGGTCGCGATCGTGCTGATACCTTCAGCACCTCACCGGTGCGCTGCTCAACTTCGACGATGGTCTGCGTTGTTGTCGCGACAGCACCATCAGAATCTTCCCATGTGGCCTGGTGATTGCCGATCTCGGGCTCGACATAGGCGTCTTCGTCTGGCGGGAACTTCGCTTCCGGGTCGATTTTGATATCGCGCAGGTCCAGCTTGCTAAAGAACCGATCCATGAACTTCCTCCATCAGGGCGGCAGCGCCGCTCTGTGCCAGTAGCGGTGTACCGAAATGTGCGTTGCAGAAATGAGCGCTTGTGCGTGATTGTTCGTTTACTCCAGGCCGTACCTCCGTCACTGCATTGGCTTGCGGTGGGAGACTACTCAGATGGATATCGAAGTACGGCGCAACGACGCTGCGTCATCGTCGTCGAGCTTGCGACAAAGCCGACGACCACTCCGATTGTAGTGAAGCACCATCTGTTATTGCGCGAAGAACGCCCCGTTACCGTGGAGCTATACCATCCCCCATTTGACGCCCTTCCCCGTCTGCGGTGCCCAGGTTGCGATGATAGTCTCATCGCATCCATTGCTCGCAGCCTGACGTCAAAGTAGTCATACCACCCTATCGCGAGGGGCGTCAACTGCGAAGAAGTGGCTTGTGAAAGCGAAAACGCCGCAGTCGCGCTGACTGCGGCGTTTTACCTGGATCATGAATTGTCTGAAGCTAGCGCGCGTAATCGATCGCGCGCGTTTCTCGAATAACCGTAACTTTGATCTGACCGGGATATTCGAGGTTCTCTTCGATCTTCTTCACGACGTCTCGCGCCAGTTTAGCCGCAGCGAGATCGTCGACCTTTTCAGGCTGAACCATGATGCGCACTTCGCGACCAGCCTGGATCGCGAAACACTTCTCTACCCCATCAAACGAGTTTGCGACCGCTTCAAGCGCTTCGAGACGCTTGATGTAGGTCTCCACCATCTCGCGCCGCGCACCGGGTCGAGCGCCGCTGATCGCGTCTGCCGTGGCGACGATGAACGCCTCAACGGTTTGCGGCTCTTCCTCACCGTGGTGAGAGGCGATCGCGTGAACGATGCGCGCCGATCGTCCGAGCCGACGCGCGATGTCGGCACCAATCAGTGCGTGCGGCCCGTCGACCTCATGGTCGACGGCCTTACCGATGTCATGCAGCAGACCGGCGGTCTTCGCGACATTGACATCTGCTCCGAGCTCAGCCGCCAGCGCACCGGCGACCAGCGAGACTTCCAGAGAGTGTGCGAGGACGTTCTGTCCGTAGCTCGTGCGAAACTTGAGACGTCCCAGCAGCTTGACCAGGTCTGGATGCAGCCCCTGGACATTGGCCTCGTAGGCGACCTTCTCGCCCTCCTCGCGCATGACCTGCTCCAGCTCGAGGCGCATCTTGTTAACGACTTCCTCGATCCGAGCGGGATGGATTCGTCCATCGTGGATCAGCTTGAGGAGCGATCGGCGCGCGATTTCACGTCGAACCGGATCGAAACCCGAAAGCGTTACGGCCTCGGGGGTGTCATCGACGATCAGGTCACAGCCGGTTGCCTGTTCGAGCGCCCGGATGTTGCGGCCCTCACGTCCGATGATCCGCCCCTTCATGTCATCACTCGGGAGCGGCACAACCGACACTGTCGATTCAGCGATGTAATCAGTGGCAATGCGCTGGATGGTTGTGGCGAGGATTTTTCGGGAGCGTCGGTCGGCTTCCGCCTTGGCTTCCTGCTCGAGCTCGTGGACGCGCCGATTGAGGACATCGCGGATATCGTCTTCGGTTCGTCTGAGCAGCATTTCGCGAGCCTGTTCGGTGCTCAACATGGCTACTCGCTGGAGCTCTTCCTCCTGTCGGGTCTGGAAGGTTTGAAGCTCGGCATCACGTTCGTCGAGCTCCTTTTCGCGACGCTGAAGGTTGCGATCCCGGCGGTCTACCTGTTCGTTCTTCCGGTCGAGCTGTTCTTCTTTCTGCTCGATACGCCGCTCGATGCGTTCGATATCTCGGCGTCGGCCGGCGACTTCGCGATCCATATCATTTCTGACCCGGATCGATTCGTCCTTTGCCTCCAGGACCGTTTCACGTCGCTGCGCTTCGGATTCGTCGATGATGCGCTGCGCCTCCAGCTTGGCCTGCCCGATCATCGAGGTTGCACTCGATTGCAGGTACAGCCTCGTCAGCAATGCTGCGATGGCGCCGCCCAGCACCGCGGAACCGAGCGCAATGAGAACGTAGATCATTCTCGTTGCTCCTTGTTTCCGTAGTGGGCTTCAGTTGGTAACGTTCGGGAAACGCACGAACCAGATTCAGTGCGTCGCTTGATCGCGGATCAACCGTTGTTTCAGGCTGAACAAGTCAAGCATTATCCGATTGATCTTAAAAGTCTACATCAGAGCGTGTCAAACCAGCCATGTACGTACGCGGGAGAGTTCAGGGCGTAATTTGCGTCTCGGGGCGCTTTCACTCGTCGTTCAGATACGCGAAGGGAGACTGCGCGTGCTTCGTTTCAAGCGTCTGGTGAGTCTCGCGCTGGTTGCAATTGGCGTGCTCGCACTCAAGGAACAGACCGACCGTCCGCCGAGCGAGAGCACATGGCACGGTCGCATCTGCGGCGTGCCGTACGAATTCCGGCGTCCGACGCTGGCGCGCATGCGCCAACGCCTCTGGAACCCTGACGACCCGCGCGTCTTCGTGCCGCACGTCTGGGGTGTTGGCTGGACGATCAACCTCAACGCAGCGGCGCATCGGCTGGGCTTGATTCGGGATTCATAATGGGCAGCGGCTGCTGGTCAGTTATCTGTATCAGCGGTCTCTGGTTCAGCGACGCGATCGACGACGAGCTGGGCGATCCGCAAGCCGTCGAGTGCATCGACCCGGAACCGCAAGCCGTCCGTCACAACTTCATCACCGATCTCAGGCTTGCGGCCGATCCGTCCGAAGACGAACCCGCCGATCGTGTCGAAGCTCGGGTCATCAATTGACGTGTCCAGCCGCCGATTGAACTCGCCAATCAACACCAGCCCATTGACCGCAGCCGAGCCATCAGCTGCGAGATCGATATCCGTCTCCGGTCGCTCGAATTCGTCTTGCACTTCGCCAACGATCACCTCGAGGATGTCCTCTAGCGTCAGCAGTCCGGCGGTGCCGCCAAACTCGTCGATCACGATCGCCATGTGAACGCGCCGAACCTTCATATCGGCCAGCAGCTCATCGACCGGCAGGCTCTCCGGGACAATCAGCGCCTCGCGGGTGATCTCGCGAATGTTGAACGTCTCGCGCTGCCCCCGACGCAGCGCGCGGAAGATGTCCTTGACGTAGACGATACCGACGATCTCATCGATCGATCCGCTATAGACCGGAAACCGCGAACGCCCCTCTCGCGCGACGATCGCCGTCAGCTCCGGCAGCGTCACATCGGCGGGCACGCCGACGATCTCGGTTCGCGGCACCATCACCTGGTGCGCAGTCAGGTCGGCGAAGTTGAAGACGCGATGGATCATCTCCTGCTCGCTCTCGTCGAGCTGCCCGCCTTCGGCAGACGCTGTCACCAGCATCTCCAGCTCCTCGACGGTATAAACGAGATGGCGCTCGCCCTCATATCGCAGCCCGAGCGGTCGCAGAACCAGCTCGGTTGCCCAGTAGACGACCCAGATAAACGGACGGAAGATGATCGAGACCAGCTCGGTAACCTGTGCCGTCGCCAGAATGACCGGCTCGGCGCGCTGCAGGGCCAGCATCTTCGGCACCTGCTCACCAAGCACCAGGTGGAAGAGGGTGATCAGCGTAAAGGCGATGAAGATCGCCAGACCGTGCGAGGTGATGAAGACGATGCGTTCGGGCAGCACCGATTCGAGCGCCGGGCCGATCAAACGCGCCAGCGTCGGCTCGCCGACCCAACCGAGACCCAGACTGGCCATCGTGATGCCAAGCTGGGCGGCCGAAATAAATTGTTGGGATCGTCGAGCGCACGGCGAACGATGCGCGCCGCGGCGCTATTGCCTTCGGCAGCAAGCTACCCGGATGCGCGCACTGATGGACGCCGACAAGTGCGAACTCCGCAGCAACAAAGAAGGCGTTCAGACCCACAAGAAACAGAACGATAAGCAGTCGCCAGGCGATATCGAACATCTGGTTGAAACGGCCTCACTCTCACGCGTTCGTTCGCGGCTGGCAGCAGTATACTTGAGGCTAAACGACAACCCTCTCCGGCCATCCGTCGGGACAGAATGAGTGTCATGATTCCTCTACAGCTTACGCTTAAGAATTTCCTCAGTTATCGAGATGAAGTATCGATCGATCTTTCGCCTATCCGCATTGCATGTCTCTCCGGGGACAACGGCGCAGGCAAGTCTGCGCTACTCGACGCGATGACCTGGGCGCTGTGGGGCAAAGCCAGATCGAACAACGACCGCGACATGGTGTCGATCAACGCAGCCGAGATGGAAGTCACCTACGCATTCCGGCTCGGCGACCGTGAATATCGTGTGTTCCGCAGGCGCTCGTTCGCCGGTGCCAGCAAGCACACAGTCGAAGTCGATGTCCGCGCGATTGGAGATACGGCGTGGTCGTCGATGACCGGCGATTCCGTCAGCCATACCCAGAGGAAGATCAATCACCTGCTGTCGCTGGAGTACGACACATTCATCCATTCGGCATTCATCCTGCAGGGCAAGGCAGACGCATTCACCGAAAAGTCGCCAACCGAGCGCAAGAAGATCCTCGGTGAAATCCTGAATCTGCAGGAATACGATGTGCTGGCCAAATCGGCCCGCGACCGCGCCAACACGCTAGGGCGCGAGCTTGCTTCGATTCACGGTCAGATGGGCGAGCTGGACGATCAGTTGGTGGTTCGGCAAGTTGTTGAGGAAGAACTCACGATTACCGGTCAGAGGCTGACTGAACTTGGCCAGCAACTTGATCTTGCGGCACTGCGCGAGCAATCCCTCGCCGTCCAATTGCGCGAACACGACATGTACCAGCAGCAGATCGTCGAGGGCAGCCAGCGCGAAACGCGCGAGACTGCCGCGCGAGACAGTGAGCGTGCACGGCGCGACGGGCAAATCCGCGAGCGCGACCAACTGGTGGAAACCGTCGCACACGCGGACGAGATCGAGCACGGCTGGGCAGAACTCCAGCGCTGGCACGCCGAGGTTGTGCGGCTCAACGAATTGGCCCGTGGCGATCAGGAATTCCAGCGTACGATTCACGCCGCAGAGCGCGAGATCGACGGCGAGCGCGCAACCATTCAGCGCGCAGCAGACCGCCACCAGCAGGCCGCTCAGGCTGCTCGCGATGCGCTGGCGCTGTGCGAGCAGCAACGCATCCGGCTGGCAGAGCTGACGACACGCATCGACGCAGTCGGGGACGCAGGCGCATCACTCGCACAGGTTGCCTCCGATCTGGACAGGCTGCGCCAGAAATACGCCGGGCTCACCTCAGAGAACAAACAACTCGCAATCCAGAACGAAGAGATTACTGCCAACCTTGAGTTGCTAAAGATTGAGGATGCTGACTGCCCAACCTGCCACCGGCCACTGAGCGATCATGACCGTGAGCACGTGCGTGACAACCTGCTCCGCGACGCCGATACGATCCGACGAAGACACAAGGCGAACACCGAGCAACTGGCGGAGATAAAGGTGCAGGGCGATGCCCTTCGCAAAGAGCAGCAGGCGCTCGAAAAGACGTTGCGTGAACTGTCGGGCCACCGCGCGCTCGTGACCCAGATCACCGAAGAGCTGAAGCGCGAGGACGGCATCCGCGCGCAGCTCGCCGAGGACGAGCAGGCACTTGCGCAGGCGCTGAAGATCCTCGATACGGAGACTTTCGCCGAACCGGCGCGACAGCGACTCCTTATCGCCAGAACCGAACAGCAGAAGCTGGGCTACGACCCACGCGTCGCCGCCGAAGCTGCCAAGCACGAGCGCGATCTGCAGCCGTTCGCCGAGCGGAAGACGGCGCTGGATCGCGCTCGTGCCGACATCTCGCGTTGTGATGCCGTCATCGCAGAGATGGACAAGAACATCGCTGCCATGGAAGCCAACCTCGCTGAAACAAGTCGGGCGCTGCACCTGCTCCGCAAGGAGCATCCGATCGACCCCGATCTTCGTGACCGTGCGTTGGCGGCAACTGATGAGGTTGAACGCTTCCGGCGCGAGAAGTCCGCGCTCGAACAGGAACAGGGTCGCCTGGGAGGGCGCATCCGCGATCTGGATGCGCTGCAGGAACGCCGTGACGAGCTGGACGTGAAAGCAACCGAGATTGAGCTGGACGAGAGCGCCGCGAGGATCCTCGGCGAGGCGTTCGGACGGAACGGCATTCAGGCGCTGGTGATCGAGAGTGTTCTTCCGGAACTGGAAGACGAGGCCAACGAGCTGCTGCGCAAGATGTCCAACGGCCAACTGGAAGTGTCGATTCGAACCCAGAAGCAGGCGCTCTCGACCGACAAGGTGATCGAGACACTCGACATCGAGATTCGGGACGAAGCCGGTAAACGACCGTACCAGCTCTACAGCGGCGGCGAGGCGTTCCGCATCAACTTCGCCGTGCGTGTCGCGCTGTCGAAGCTGTTGGCGCGACGGGCCGGAGCCAGCATCGACATGCTTGTTATCGACGAAGGCTTTGGCACGCAGGATAGCCAGGGTCGCGATGGGCTGATCGAAGCGCTGCACTCGATCGAAGCGGACTTCCAGACGATCCTGGTCATCACGCACATCGGGGAAATCCGCGACATGTTCCCGTCACGCATTGATGTCGTCAAGACGGATCGCGGATCGCAGGTAGTGGTCGTATAGCTGAAGCGCAGGCGGCGTCGATCGGCTCAAATGAGCATGCGCGAGGCAATCGGATTTTCCCCGTTCAGCGACACAGTGCGCTAGCATACGAGTGCTGAACACCCGCTGGCCTGGACCTGAGGGAGACTGCGCATGGCTATTGCACCCGTACCTGTCCGCACATCGAACCGGCCGCCAATTCTCGCCCGGCAGGCGGCCATCGCATCCGGCCATTACCTCGCAACTGAAGCGGGCATGCGGATGTTGCGGCAGGGCGGCAACGCGATTGACGCCGGTGTCGCCGCCGGTATCTGCATCGACGTGCTACTGCCTGACCTGTGCAGTTTCGGTGGCGTCGCGCCGATCATCGTCTACCACAAGGCGAGCGGCGATCTCGTTTCGATCTCTGGTCTGGGCTACTGGGGTCGCACAGCGAACATCCAGCACTATCTGGATCATGAGAATGGCGTGATCCCGAGTGGGGTCAAGCGCTCGGTCGTGCCGGGCGCACCGGATAGCTGGCTGACGGCTCTGGCGCGCTACGGCAAGCTGAAGTTCGCCGAGGTCGTCCAGCCCGCGATTGAGCTGTGCGAGGGTGGCTTCGTCATGTACCCGTCGCTGCATCGCAACTTGACAAAGGAACGCGACCAGATCGCTGCCTGGCCATCGACGGCCGCCATCTTTCTGGGCGAAGGTGAAGTCCCGGACGTCGGTTCGGTCTTCCGTCAGCCCGATCTGGCGACGACATTCCACCGCATGGCCGCTGATGAGCACGCGGTCGTGGGCGGGCGGCCGGCATCGAGGCTGCACGCGACGAGTTCTATACAGAACGGCAAGCAGATCGCTGACTTCAGTCTGTCCGCGGGCGGCTTCATCGACGAGGCCGATCTGGCAGAGTCTCCACTCCGAGATCGAGCAGCCGCTCTCGGTGAGCTATCGCGACCTTGATGTGCTTGCCTGCGGTCCCCGGTGTCAGGGCCCGGTCAATTCTTGCGCGGGTGCTCTCGATGCTCGCCGGGCGAGAATCTGAATGAGATCGGCACAACAGCGCCGACTATATCCATTTGGTCAGCGAAGCGTTCAACCTCGCGTTTGCTGACCGCGAACGGCTACTACGGCACCCGGAATCTGCACTTTGCAGGCTGATGGATGTCCTGCTGTCAGCTGATTACGCATCGCGGCGGCGCGCCCAAATCGGACGTGGCGAGTGCCTTCGCGGCAGATGCCAGTCAGGCTGGAGTGATCGACGGATTCGCAGCGCGACAATCTCCGAACGGATATCGACTCAGCAGCGGAGCTGCAGCCGGACACGTCGTACGTCTGTGCAGTCGATGACAGTTCTGGCGACGCCGATGACGGGGACTGGTAGCACGCTGATTGTGCCGGGGCTGGGTCTGGTCTGCCGGAATGCGCTCGCAGTCGTGGGCTCGACCTGGGCAGCACGGCGCTTGCGCCGCGCAAGCGTCCGCGCCTGACGCCGAATCCGGCGATGGCGTTCCGCGACGGCCAGATCTTCATGCCGTTCGGCACGCCCGGCGCGGACATGCAACCGCAGTCGATGGTGCAGGTATTGCTGAACATCGTCGATTTTGGCATGGATGCAGCAGTACCGATGGGCACCGCGGGTTCGGGACCCCAACTATCCTGAATCGTTCTGCTGCACACGTATCGACCGGGTCGACTGAGCCCGGAAGGACGCATACCGCGTGAGGCGGTGACGACTCTCGCTGCGCGAGGGCATGACGTCGAGTGGTGGCCGGAGTGGACACGTATCGTCGGGCAACGTCTGCGCTATCCGGTTGACCATGCAGCGGGTACGCTTGAGGCAGGTGCCGACGCGCGCCGAAGCTTACGCGATTGGCTGGTAAGCCGTCGGCGAGTCCAAAACCACACCTGAGATGAGGCGCATGGAACGCAGCACATGTCCAACCCTGATGCCGCCAACACGGCCATGACGGCTGTCTGCGGTCTGCGCCGCGTCGTTGCGATTCGTGACGCGGCCCGATGACACCGGTCCGTCGACAGTATCGGGCGATCAAGCGCCAGTATCCCGACATCATCGTCTTCTTCCGGCTCGGCGATTTTACGAGACGTTCGACGGCGATGCCGGTGACGGTCGCTGAGGTACTGGGGATCACGCTGACTTCGCGCGAAATGGGCAAGGCAACCGTATCCCGCTTGCTGGCATTCCCTATCACGCGGCAGAGGGCTACATCGCTCGGCTGCTGGCAGCCGCCACAAGGTCGCGATTGAGGATGACAGCCAACGGGCGGACCGATCGAACGGCAGGTGACGCAGGTCGCCGCCCGGCACGGTCACTGACCCGGCCTTCGTCAGCGGATCCGGGAACACGTACATCGTCGCGCTTCTGGCGGATGGCGATCGAGCCGCCTCGCTTACGCCGATGTCACGACCGGTGAGTTCGCGACGACGCAGATGAACGCGTCCGACGGCGTGCTGACGGACGCGATCAGCCGTGAGTTATTGCGCCTGCGGCCAGCCGAAGTCGTGATCCGCGAGGGCGACCTGCTGCTTTCGCTGGTCCCGGATGGCACAACGAAAGTCATCTGTGAATGCCTCCGACTGGCGGCATGACACAGCCAGCGAAACGCTCTGCGATCACTTCGAGGTGACGTCGCTGGAGCCGTTCGGCTGCACGAAGCCTGTTGGCAGCTCGGGCGGTCAGCGCCGCTCACCTATCTCCAATCAACGCAGCGCCAGCCTGCGCCACCCGACCAACCTTTGACCTACTCGACCTCGCGCTTCATGAGCCTCGACGCCCAGACGCGCCGAAACCTGGAACTGGTCGAATCGTCGTCTCGCGGCGGCGGCCCGACGCTGGTGCAGACGCTGGACGCCACACGTTCGCCGCTGGGAGCGCGCCTGCTGCGCCAGTGGATCAATCAGCCGCTCCTGGACCGCTCCGAAATCGAGCGCCGTTACGACGGTATCGACTGGCTCGTCGGCGGAGCGCTCCTTGCGCAGTCGGCTGCGCGAGCAGCTGCGCGGGATCGGCGACATCGAGCGCGTCATCAATCGTGTCGTCAACGCGCAGGCACAACCGCGCGAGATGGCGACGCTCGGCGCGTCGCTCCGTCGCCTGCCCGCGCTAGCAGAGCTGGTGTCGAGCGGCGATCCGCCGCCGATCGTGCAGCACGTCCCGCTGGTCGAGCGCGCGGCGGATGAGACCGAACGCGCGCTGGCCGACGACCTGCCCGCCGTCCCGTCCCGGCCAGCGGCGTCATCGGGCCTGGCCAGCGCCGAGCTGATGGACTGCGACAGACGCTGGCACGCGACAAGAACTACATCGCGACGTCGAACAGCGCGAGCGCGAACGAAACGGGAACTGAAGGGCTGAAGGTCGGATTCAACAAAGTCTTCGGCTACTACATCGAGGTCTCGAACGCCTCGCGCGATGCGGTGCTGACGACTACCTGCGCAAGCAGACGTTGGTGAATGCCGAGCGCTACATCAGCCCGAGCTGAAAGAGGCCGAGCAACGCGTGCTGGCTGCCGAGGAGCGCATCAGTCAGGCCGAAGCGGACGCCTGGGGCGGTTGATCGCAATTGTCGCGGCTGGAGGTGGTGCGCGCATCCGCGACGCCGCGCAGGCCGTGGCGACGCTCGATGTGCTGGCCGGTCTGGCTGGAGATTGCGGCGATGCGCGAGGGCGCACCGGAGTTGTCGGACGAGGATGTGCTGGCTTTTCTCGATGCCGGTTTGCATCCGATCGTCGATGCCAACCTGCCGCGCGGCGAGTTCGTGCCAAACGATGTCCGGCTGTCTGACGACGATGCAAGTATCGCGATCCTGACCTGGCCCAAATATGGCCGGTAAGTCGACCTACCTGCGGCAAGTGGCGTTGATCGCTCTGCTGGCGCAGATCGGCCTGTTCGTTCCGGCAACGCGGGCCCGGATCGGCATCGTCGATCGGATCTTCACCCGCATCGGCGCACAGGATGATCTGGCGAGCGGGCAATCGACGTTCATGGTCGAGATGCTGGAGACGGCGGCGATCCTCAATCACGCGACCTCGCGCTCGCTGGTTGTGCTCGATGAGATCGGACGCGGCACGAGTACCTACGATGGCCTGGCGATCGCGACCGCGATTGTTGAGTACATCCACAACACGCCGCGCCTTGGCTGCAAAACGCTGTTTGCCACGCACTACCACGAGCTGACGACGCTGGCGAACATCCTGCCGGGCGTGCGGAACTACCGGCTGGATGTGCTGGAAGCCGGTGACCGGGTCACATTCCTCCATCGCGTTGTTCCCGGAGGCGCGGACCGCTCGTATGGTGTCTATGTTGCCCAGCTGGCTGGGATGCCACGACAAGTCGTCCGACGCGCCGGGGAGGTGCTCTCCGAGCTGGAGCAGACGGCTGCCAGCGGCGCGCGTGAACGACGCCGCGAGGCGGTGTCCAGCCGCTCCGGACGCGCCAATGCAGCTGACGCTATTCGGCGGCACGCACCCGGCCGTCGAGAAAGCTGCGCGAACTGAGGTGGACGGCATGTCGCCGCTGGACGCGCTGACCATGCTGTATGAGTTGCGCCAACTGGCTGCCGACCGGGAGACGGTCTGAGCGCTGATGATGAGAGGGTAATCACAAACGATGGCGGTCGAAACGATCCTGACCGAACTGATGGCGATTCCCGGCCCAACTGGTCGCGAGTCGCTGGTGATGGACTGGCTGCGTGAACGCTGGCAGGGCCACGCTGAAAGCGTCTGGGACACCAAGGTTTGGCAATCTGCTGGCGCACGTCGGCGGCAACGGGCCAACCCTGCTGATTCAGGGACACGCCGACGAGCTGTCGCTCGTCATCCGCTCAATCGACGCGAACGGCTTCTGTGGCTGTCGAATGGGCAGGCACCGAGCACGAACGTCACACATCGCTACCCGGTGGGGCAGCCGGCGCTGGTCGTCGGACGACATGGACAGATCGACGGTCTGTTCGCTGCGGCGAGCGGCCACATCCTCACCGTCCGTCAGCGCGATACTGAGCGCGTCGATCTGGACACGCTGTTTGTCGACATCGGCGCAGCGTCGCGCGCCGAAGCCGTTTCGATGGGTGCACACGTCGGCGCGAGCATTGTCTGGAACACACCACCGCGCCGCCTCGGCAATCGCCTCTACGGCAAAGCGATCGACGACCGCGTCGCACTGGCGCTGATGCTGACTGAGCTGATTGAAACGGTGTCGCCGGACGATTCGGCCTACGATCTCTACCTCGCAGCTACCATTCAGGAAGAGATCGGGCTGGTCGGCTCGCTGTCGCTCCGCGCCGATGTTGATGCCGATCTGGCGATCGCGCTGGACAACGGGCTGGTTGGCGACATCCCGACTGTCTCCTCCGGTCTGATGCCGACTGTCCTCGGTGGCGGTCCGACGCTGGTCTACAAGGACGCGCATGTGCACTACGACATACGCCTTATCGACCGGCTGACGGACATTGCCAGCGAGCGCGACATCCCGGTTCAGCACGCCGTCTACGAGCAGATCGGCAGCGATGGGTCGGCGCTCATCAAGCAGGGCATCCCGACAGCATTGCTGGGACCTGCGACCCGCTATACGCATTCGGCATTCGAGATGATCGATGTTCGTGATCTGGATTCGTCGCTCGACCTGCTGGCTGCGTTCGTGACGTCTGCACCGTAGGACGAGAGGATCAGGCGCGCTTCAAACGCCGCAGGTGGATGGGAGCCGCCAACGGCGACGCCAAGGCCGATCAGGGGCCCCTATGCCGGTGCAGGCGATCAGCGCGATAAGCTCGCCAGAGCTGAGGCTGTCGTCACCGGTATCAGCGTCCGGCGCTTGTTGCTCGGGCGACGCGTCGCCTCCATAGCCAACTGAATCGCGCCAGGCGGCGTCGAGCTCGTCGATGGTCAGGCCGAGTGATCCTGACTGCCTCGCCGATCGACACTTCATCGCGGAAGATGGCGACTAACTGACCGAGCGCATCGTCGCCGTACTCTTCGGCGATGAACGCGACGACCGCGCCGCTCTGAGCGTAGGAGAGGATCGCCTGATCGGGATCGGTTGGGAAGCTGGAGTTCAGCGCCCGCAGCGGGATGAGCCGTCCGTCATCGATGGCGTCGCGTAGATGCCGCAAGCGCCCGTCGGCTACCTCCTGGGTTGTAGACGGCCAGGCCCTCATCGAGCCAGCTTGGCGGCGAGTTGAATGGATTGCGGGTCGCCTGATAGACGACCAGGTGCGAGATTTCGTGCGGCACCATCCGGCGCACTTCCGTCTCGGCTCCCCTGCCCGGATCAATCTCGGCGACGATCAGCCCCCAGGTCGGGTGCGCCTGACCGCCGATCCATTCGGCTGAGTTCGGCGGTAGCGCACGGTTGAATGCGCGTTCGTCGCCATAGATGACCAGTCGAACCGGCTCCTCGGCTTCGATGTCGAAGCGCTCGGAGAGCTGGCTGATGCCGCGGAGCGCCGTGTTGACAACGTCCCGCGCGAAGTCTTCGTCGCCGCGATACCAGAACAGAGTGACCAGCCCATCGGTGATCGTCTGCCACGACTGGCTCTCGTCCATATAGAAGAGCGTCGCTGGTTCAGATTCGGTGACGTCACCGTCCTGCTCGGTGACGCGCCAACGATAGGTCAGGTCGAGTCCCGGCGGCAGGTAGTTCACGCTGGTGTCGACAACATGTTCCAGCTCGATGTGCCGATCCGGTTCGACTGCGGGAAAGGCAGCCTGCAACTCGGCATCACCGACCGGCTGCCAGAAAAGCGCGACCGCGACGATCGGCGAATCGGCCTCGGCGACCAGTGAGAATGTGATCGAATCCTGAAACGTCGCCGTGGCGCTGGTGTCGAGAAACGTCGCGTCGGCTGCGGCGGCGCGTGGTGGTGCTGCCACGCCCAGCGCAAGGAACCCGGTGATGAGGAAGAGCAGCGCCCAGCGACTAATCCGCACGCACCTGCTCCGATTGTTCCTGAAGCTGCTGATGCAGATAGGACTCAATCGCCGGGTCGAGGTCGCCGTCCAACACCCCTTGGACGTCACTCGTCGAGAAGTCGGTGCGGTGGTCATTGACCATCGTGTACGGCTGGAGGACGTACGAGCGGATGCGGTTGCCCCAGCCCTCAGTGACGTGCTCGCCCTTCAGACGGGCGCGCTCAGCCTCCTGCTCGCGGATCTTCAGCTCGACCAGCCTCGAACGCAGGATCTTGAATGCCGATTCCTTGTTCTGCAGCTGCGAGCGCTCGTCCTGACAGGTGACAACGATGCCGGTCGGGAAGTGCGTGATCCGAATCGCAGAGCTAGTCTTGTTGACGTGCTGCCCACCGGCGCCGGATGAGCGGTAGGTATCGATCCGGATATCCTCGTCGCGGATAACGACCTCGGTATCATCATCGACGTCCGGCAAGACCTCAACGAGCGCGAAGGCGGTGTGGCGGCGGTGGGCTGAATCGAACGGCGACAGCCGCACCAGACGATGCGTGCCGGCCTCGCCCTTCAGCAGGCCGTACGCATAGCGACCGCGGATTTCAATCGTCGTGCTCTTGATCCCAGCTTCTTCGCCTTCGGTCCAATCGAGAACAGACGTGGAAAAGCCGCGCTTATCGGACCAGCGCAAATACATCCGACTGAGCATTTCGGCCCAGTCCTGCGCGTCAATGCCGCCGGTGCCGGCGTGTATCGCGAGGAGCGCGTTACTCTCATCGTGCTCGTCGCTCAGCAGGAGCTGAATCTCCATCTGGTCGAGTTGTTGGCCGAGTTCCGCTGTCTGCTCCCTGATCTCAGTGAGCATCGAGTCATCATCGTCGGCAAGCTCGGATAGCTCCAGCAGATCAGACGCCTGGTGGCTCATTCGCTCCCAGTCATCAACTTGCGAGCGGATGCCGGTGAGGCGTTGCATCAAACGCTGGGCGCGCCCGGCATCATCCCAGAAGCCCGGTTCGACCGACTGCGCTTCCAGCTCGCCTATTTCGCGACGCTTCTCCGGTAAGTCAAAGACGCACCCCGATCTCATCAAGCCGCAGCTTGATGCCGGAGAGGATATCCGGTGTTGTCTGTTCCACAGTGGTACGTTCTCTCGTTGCTACCATCATTCGTCGCGCGCCGTCGGCCCGGACGGCACATGCGGAAGTGTAGCAAGACGACAATGCGGCTCGGAGGGTGGGTAATGCGTCGGAGATCTACAGGCCCGGGTTCTTATTGCGAGTGAGCACCTCTGCCTCGTCGAGAGCCTGACGCTGCGTCTGCGTGTCGGGCCGTGCCTCCCCGAGCAATCGGCGGGAGATGCGATGAGCAACGTACGCGATTGCCAGGAGTCCAGCCGCCAGGGCGATCCATCCAACCATTGAGCAACTCCATTTCCTCTGGTGCGAAGCCCACACGGGACGAGGCTGTACGGGATGCGCATTGCATCACGGTATTTCGATGTGAGTGCTTGCAGATGTCCCCTGCCAGAGCGTTGCGGACCGCTCAGGAAGGATCGTCAAGGAGCGGGCGCTCGAATCGATCGGACCGGCAATCCGAATGGTCGACTCGCCGGCTGCCATTGATGATCCAGGTGTGCGCCGCATACCGGTAGACGCGGACTCGACCGTGTAGCGTCTGCCAACATCATCAGTGACCGATACTTCAGGAGCGTCGATGCCAAGGAACAGGACGGTTGCGTCGGACTCTTGCTCGAGGTTCGAGATCACTACAGTCAGATAGAGTCCCTCGTCGACTTGCTCCACACCCGTAACGGCCAGACGCTCTCCGCGCATGAGCAGCGGTGTTGACGACCACTCGCCGAGCGGGTTGCTGATCTCGATCTCGGACGGCGAGTCATTGATGACAACAGCTGTCATCAGGAAGTTAGCGGTAGCCACGTTCGTGGGGACGTCAGTGAACGAGGCCACCCAGGACATGCCGGTGGTAGATCCTGCGGCGTCAGTTCGATCGCTGGGCTGTATGGAGGCTGGAGTATAGACGATACCGTTGTCCGCCTTGAGCTGGAGCGTCTGTTCTGGAGCTACCAGTTCCACCATCTCGTCCGATTCCACGCGGAACGTGATCTGGATCATATCGCCGCGCCGCTCAACAAGCGTCACACGCATCGTCGCTTTGCCGTTGATGTCGGTTGAGACATCCATCGGGCTGGAACTTGCCGTCGCTGCCTCTTCGCCAAGCATGTCTGGAGTGAGATCGAAAACCCACGGACCGTTCATCTGGAATGGGCCATCGGGGGCATCAAGGAGTATGTCATTGAACGTAATTCGAATGGGATCTGTTGGAATGACCGGGTGGGTCAGCATCAATCCAAACTGCTGCATCGTATCCCCGGGTTGATGTGGTCGCACGCGAATGGACAACCCATCTTTGTCGGATGTGGCGTTGGCAATCTCGATTTGCTGGCCAAGGAACATTGGGGCAAGGAGGTTGCTGTCGCTGGACGGGATGAACTGCGCGGGCAGTGCAAATGAGAACCTGGCCTCTAATCCGACCGATGACACGACGACCTCATCAAGACGAAGAGCGGCATCGTCAGTCTCACGCTCGACCCCGACCTCGACAATCCGCGTCGGTTGCCGAGCCGATACTTCAGGACTCTCCGTTGAGCCACACGCCGCCAATAACGTAAACAACAGGGCCGCTGCTACCACGTGAGTGGCTATCGCGAGCTTCATCTTAGTCATCTCCTGAACTGAGACGCGGTGCTACATCAACGACCTGAAAGCCGACCCGCATGGAAACGCTCACCATGTGAGATGGTAGTGAATCCAGCTATAGTTCGAATCGACCGCCGATTCCCAACCACCAAGTTGCCAGACCGTGCTTCCACTGCAGAAAGCATCTCCGGTCTTGTTGATATATTTCACATATTGTCCTGATACCCAACTGTGAGTCTGATTGTAATAATTATACCACCATCGAGGCGTGTTGTTATATGTAAATGGAACATCACCGGAGGTGACATATCTGATGCTGTACGTGCTGTCGTACTCTACGAACGCGTATCCACAATCCAGGACTGCACCCGAAGTGAGCACATTGACATAGAGTCGCTGGTTATATGTGTAGACCCCGCCCCCGCCAGTTGTGTATTCAATTGCATGCCGCGAATAAAACTGGTTTCCGGGCACGTCTTTGGTGTTGTACGGGCCGGGTGAATATTGTACCGAGGCCATCGCCACAGAGGGAACAACAAGGCACAGCACCAGAATGGCAATCGCGAAACGGATGACCACAAGCGTCCCTCTCTCCCTGATTCCTTACTTGCCGGCAAACGCTCTGGTCAGCAGACAGCGATGCCAACGCGCGCAGCGTGTATCAAAGGTCTGGAGCATTCTTCGTTCGACTGCAATGTGGTAAATCGCAGGACAGTGCGGATTTCCGAGATCCCGGCAGCAATCACTGGTGTGCCGCGGACAGACAGATTGCGACTGTTGTGATGACGTATCTACTCGTCGACGAATCTGGCGATGGCCAGGCCGAGGGCGAAGGCTGACGAGGCGTCCAACTGAGTCTTCAGTCGCGCGATGTCGCTCTCGACGGTTCGGTGGCTCACGTGAAGTTGTGCGGCGACCTCCTTCTGCGTGAGTCCCTGACCCAGGCCGTCTATGACAGCACGTTCGCGATCTGATAGTGACAGGCCGTGGATGTTCGCTGTCTGGATCGAGTGGCTGGCAACATACGCAGCAGCTACATCGCGGGAAACAATGAGCGTCTGGCTGCGAATAGCGGCATTCAGGATGGCGCGCAGGTTGGGACCACGCAGATCCTTCCAGAGCAGATAGCTCAAGCCCCCTATCTCGGCGAATTCGTGCAACTCGTGAAGAGCATAATCGTCGGCGATAATGATGAAGGAGGCCTCGGGCAGCCGCGAACGCACCAATCGGAGGAACGGGATGACCGATTCATCCTCGACCCACCGCCCCGTGAGAATCACGTCCGGGCACCACCGCGTGAGCGGCCCGAGCGCCGCATAACTACCTGTGGTCATCTCAACTTCGAAGCGGTCCGGCAGGCGTTCGATCGTCCGCCGCACGACAGGCCAGCCGATCTCGTCAGACACGAGTACATATACTCTCTGTGACGTCATGGTTGCGCTCTCTTGCCGGGCATCATGTCTGGATCGTCTTCAGCATATCGCATGAGACGGCTCGTTCCAAGCATTTTATGCTTTGCCTACCTGCCTGTCGTCGAGACGGAACGCCATGTGGTCGACTCAACCCGGAGGCGTATGCAGCGTTTGCGGTATCGAGATCATGCTCTCAACGGTGACGGATCTGGTGTTGACGACACGCATGGCTGGGCCATTGCCGCCTGGCCGCGACGCGGACTAAACCCAACGCTGTCGCAGGCGATGCTGTACTGGCTGAGCGTTGGCGGGTGGGGCCGAAGGATGCGTCGGTGCTATCGCCAGTGCCGCCTGTATACGATGTAGTCGTTGTCTCCGGAGAGGTACTGCCGATGAAGTTCGGACAAGTTGAGGGTTTGTGCGTTCCGATCGTGGTTGATGGCGAAGCGCTCGTTCGCGTGACGGTCTACCTTGAGACTGATCAGGGGATTGACATCGTTCGCGAGGTTGAGGTCGAGCCAGAGACCGACGCGAGTGGACGGCCCGATCTCTACGCCGAGGCCGACCAGTGGACGCAGGAGACAATTGCGACCGTTCTGCTCCCACGGGGCTGGGAACTGCTCGGCGCGACTGACCCGCCCACCCGCGCGGCAGATGAAGTGCCGCGCTCCCCGCGCTACGCGCTGCGCACGCCTTACTGGGTACCGCCGCCAGGTTGGAATGATGATGAAACGACGCAATAACAGATTGCGGGTCGACGGGGAGCCGCTCAATCTGGTATCCATCGACGACGCCCGCTGGACTGGCGCGCGTCTCGATCCCGAGGAGGTCTCCGCCGTGATCGCTCTTCGTCGCCGCTGGCTCGTTTCACTCATGCTGCTGCTGGTCGTGTCAATGACGGCGGCTGCCTGCTCCCGCAACTCCGAATCGTCGGCGACTGCGACCGCAACAGCGGGCAACGACAGTGCCCAGGTCGCGACCGAGCCTTCGACTGGCGATCAATCTCCGACTGCACCTGCGGCAGGTTCACCGGCAACCACGCCCGAAGGGCAACAGGTCCCGATTCCCGAACTTGTCACCGGCGGCAACACATACGTTGGCCAAGCAGTCCAGACCTACGGCAATGTCGACACTGTGCTGAGCAGCAACGTCATCGTCCTGGCCGACAAGAGCCAGCAGTTGCTCGTGTTTGGCAGTGCGGACGTGATGCCGGCCAACCTGACTGTCGATGAGTTTATGCTCGTCTCCGGCACAGTTGAGCCGTTCGATCAACAACATATCTCCGACACGCTAGGCATCGGATTTGACGGTTTGGACGTCGCGCGATTTGCCGGCAAGCCGGCGCTCACGATTGACGCCGCACGCGCTGGATCGATACCGGTCGATGAAGCGTTGGCTGATGCGGAGGCACTACAGGGGTTGACGATCGAGATCGGTGGGCAGATCACGTCGATCGTGGATACAAGAGCGTTCGCAGTCTCACCAGCTGATGCCGCCGACACGAGCGCCACGATGCTGATTGCCACACCGTTCGACGCCGTGCCGTCGCAAATGGCGGAGCAGGCACGTGTGCAAGTCGTCGGGCGGATCGTTGTGCTTGATGATGCCGAAGATCTGGGCGACGACTTCGAGTTCCTGAATGACGCAGCGTTTGATCAGTATCGCGGATCGCCGATCTTCCTGGCCGATGTCGTCAACGTGGTCGCCCCAGCGCCGAGCGCGACGGTAGCGGACATCCTCGCCAGCCCGGATTCATGGATCGGCAAGGAGGTGTCAGTCATCGACACGGTCGCTTCGCGACTGACCGACCGGGCCGCGTCGATCAGCGGCGAGCCGGGCATGATGGTCATTGGGCCGGCAGCGCTGTTCACCGCCACGATCCAGCCCGGTGTGATGGTGATGGTGACCGGAACGGTTCAACTCTTCGACCCGACCAACCCGCCGGATGTAGATGGGTTCGATCCGGAGCATCCGGCGGTCGCCGCCTACGCCGGTCAGCCGATCATCGTTGCGACGTCCGTGCAGGCGCTCGGCAACTAGGCGAGCGCGTCAGTCGTTCGCCGTCAGGCGCTGCCAGGCGGCGTGGACCTGGCGGTGGGTATCGTCGAGCGTGCCGCCGTTGTCGATGACGACATCGGCGCGGGCGACCTTCTCTTCCTGCGGCGGTTGGGCATCAATGCGGCGCTCGGCTTCGGCGCGATCGACCTTGTTGCGCCGGATGATGCGCTCGATCTGCTGCTCGCGAGGCGCGGTAACGACCCAGACTTCATCACAATCGGCCGCCATGCCGGATTCGAACAACTTGATCGCGTCAAGCACCAGCACGTCCGGACCAGGCTGCTGAATGGCGTCGCGTTTGCGCGCCAGCACCGGCGGCCAGGTGATTGCCTCCAGCGCACGCAACTTGGCCGGATCGGAGAACACGACCGCTCCGAGCGCGGGCCGATTGATGCTGCCATCGGGGTTCACCGTGTCCGGGCCGAACTGCTGGCGAATTGCGTCGGCTATTGGAGAGCCCGGGCCCATCAGCTCGTGCACGATCTTGTCGCCGTCGATTGCCTCAGCGCCGAGCGCGGTCAACATCTCGACAACGGTCGACTTACCGGTCGCGATGTTCCCGGTCAGTCCGATGACGTGCTTGCGGCGCATGGCGTGGCGACCCTTCTGATTTCAGGCGATCATCGATGTCGGCGCTATTCTGCGACCACCGACATCAGCGCGTCCAGCGTCGCCGTCGCATCGGACCACTCGGCATAGGCGCGTTCGAGGTCAGCTTGTAGCTTCTCGTACTCCGCGCCGAGACGAGCCACTGCATCCACATCCTGGTCGATGCTGGCGCGTGTCAGCGCGTCGGACGCCTCGTTAAGTCGCTCCTCCAGCCGCCCGACCTCACGTTCGGTGGCCTTCAGGCGCTTTTGCGCGTCCCGTAACGCACGCTCATTCTGGCGGTTGGCGCGGAGCGACGACGTGGACGGCGGAGTTGGTGTCACAACCGGCTCCTCGCGCTGTGCTTCGCGCAATGGCGCAGCTGGCGGCGCGACGCTCGACGTTGTCGCGACCCGCGCCTCACGGTGCCGTAGCATGTCGGAGTAGTTGCCGAGATAGGTGGCGATGTCGCCGTCCTCGATATTCCAGATGCGATTGGCGATACGGTCGATGAAGTAGCGGTCGTGCGAGACAAACAGCATCGTGCCGTCGTAGCCATCCAGTACCTCTTCGAGCGCCTCGCGCGCGCCGATGTCGAGGTGGTTTGTCGGCTCGTCCAGGATCAGGAAGTTGGCCCGCTCCAGGGTTAGTCGACAGAGCGCCAGGCGACTGCGCTCTCCACCGGAGAGCGCCGAGACCGGCTTGAAGACATCATCGCCGGTGAAGAGGAAGCGACCAAGCAACGTGCGCGCGGCCTCCTCGCCCAGCGGCTTGTCGTATAGCAGCGTCTCCAGCACTGTCCGCGTGGGGTCGAGCCCTTCGTGTCCCTGAGCGTAGTAGGCGACGCGGACGTTCGTACCCAGCTCGATCCGACCAGCGAGCGTTGGCAGCTCGCCGATGAGCGTGCGCAGCGTCGTTGTCTTGCCGGATCCATTCGGGCCGAGCAGCGCCACGCGATCACCACGTTCTATTTGCAGCTCTCTGGTCGTCTGCACCATCACGTCCGGCTCGGTCTCGCCCATCTCTGGCCGCGGCAGGTAGCCGACGGTGATCGGCTTGACGGTCATGACCGTTCGACCGGGACGCAGCTCGGCGCGCATGCGCAGCGTCAGCTTCTCGTGCTCCTGCGGGCGCTCCAGACGTTCGAGCCGCGCCAGCCGCGTCTCGCGGCCTCGTGCTTCCTTGGAGCGCTGTCCAGCCTTGTACTTGCGGATGAACTCCTCGGTGCGGGCGATGAACTCCTGCTGCTCTTCGTACTCTTTCAGACGGCGAACCATCCGCTCCTCACGGAGTTTCAGGTAGCGGTTGTAGCCACCCGGATAGTCCTCAAGATTGCCGAACGCCAGATCGAGCGTGCGAGTCGTGACGCGGTCAAGGAAGTAGCGATCGTGCGAGACGACGACGAACGCGCGATTCCACGAGCGCAGGAATTCCTCGAGCCACTCGATTGCCTGCAGGTCGAGATGGTTCGTCGGCTCGTCGAGCATCAGGAGATCCGGGTCAGACAACAGCGCCTTCGCCAGCGCGACGCGCGTCTTCTGACCTCCGGAGAGCTGCCGCACCGGATCGCCGAACATGTCCTCGGCGAAGCCGAGGCCGGCTAGCACAGCGGCGGTGCGGTGTTCCATCTCGTAGCCGCCATGGGTCTCGAACTCGGTTGAGAGCTTGCTGTATTCGTCAAACAGGCTCTCCAGCTCGGCACCGTCTGTGCTGGACATCTCACGCTCGATCTCGGCCATGCGATCCGCGATTGCGCGGACATGCGCAAATGCTTCGAGCGCTTCCTCGTAGAGTGACCTGTCGGCGGAAAATGACGCTTCCTGCGCCTGATAGGCCACGTGCAAGCCGGTCTGGAACGTCAGTTCGCCGGTCGACGGTTCATCGAGACCGGCGATGATCTTAAGTAACGTCGACTTGCCGGCCCCGTTGGTGCCGACGAGTGCGACGTGCTCGCGCTCATTGATCTGAAAGGTGATGCCGGAAAAGATCTCTTCGGTGCCGAAGGTCCTGCCAATATCCTGGACGGTAAGAATTGTGCTGGCTGCCATGCTGCGCGAGCCTCCTCAGTGCCTGCTGGTGCTAGTGATGGTAGTCATAATGTTCGGGAGTGGGGCGATCTGTTCGACCCGTCGGGGAGTGGCGCGGTATTGAGCCACAACCAAGATCAGAACTACTGTTCTAATCCATCGACGGACAGGCCGAAAAGCCCCGCAAGCAGGTGCATCTGAGGAGCAACTCTGTCATGGAACCGCGGTACGTCAAAACTGTGACCTACCCTGCCAATGCCTGAAGCGTCGTCCCGGATATATCACTCCGGACTGAAAGTGTACGACATCTAGCGGGCATACCCGTCATCCAACGCCGACTGACAGAAAGAGAAAACACCCCGTCCCAATGGGACGGGGTGTTGCTGCGTCGTGCGAGAAGCGATCAGCCGACTTCGCGGAACTCGCCCTCGACGGTGGTGTCGTCATCGTCGCCGGACGGCGAGTCCTCGGCGGCACCGTCAGTCGCTTCCGGCTGCTCGGCGGCCTCGGCCTGCTCGTACATGGATGCGCCAGCCTGCGAAAGCGTCTGGTTCATCTCGTCGTACGCCGTGCGCAGACGCTCGATGTTCTCCGGATCGTTGGCCAGAATGTCGCGCACGTTGGCGACCTTCTGCTCCAGGTCGAGCTTGACATCGCTCGGGACCTTGTCGCCGTAATCGGAGAGCGTTCGCTCGGCCTGGTAGACCATCGCCTCAGCCTGATTGCGGAACTCGATGGCCTCGCGGCGCTCGCGGTCTTCGCTCGCGTGCGACTCGGCCTCCTTGACCATGCGGTCAATCTCATCCTTGTTCAGGCCGCTCGATGCGGTAATGGTCACCTTCTGCTCACGCGAGGTCGCCTGGTCCTTGGCCGACACGTTCAGGATACCGTTGGCGTCGATGTCGAAGGTCACTTCGATCTTCGGGATGCCGCGCGGCGCAGGCGGAATGCCGTCCAGAATGAAGCGCGCCAGCGTCTTGTTGTCGTGCGCCATCGGGCGTTCGCCCTGGGTGACGTGAATCTCGACCTGCCCCTGGCTGTCCGAAGCCGTGGTGAAGATCTGGCTCTTGCGGGTCGGGATCGTCGTGTTGCGCTCAATCAGCGCGGTGGCCACGCCACCGAGCGTCTCGATCGAGAGCGTCAGCGGCGTCACGTCCAGAAGCAGGATGTCCTTGACCTCGCCGCCGAGGACGCCGGCCTGGATCGCCGCGCCAATGGCAACGACCTCGTCCGGGTTGATGCCCTTGTGTGGCTCTTTGCCAAAGAAGTCCGTGACCGCCTTCTGGACGGCCGGCATGCGCGTCTGGCCACCGACCAGCAGGATCTCGTCGACATCGGACTTGCTCAGCCCGGCGTCCTTGAGTGCTGCATCCATCGGGCCAACGCTGCGCTTGATCAGGTCTTCGACAAGCTGCTCGAGCTTCGAACGCGACAGCGTCACGTTCAGGTGCTTCGGGCCGCTGGCATCCGCCGTGATGAACGGCAGGTTGATGTCGGTCTGCTGCGTCGAGGACAGCTCGATCTTGGCCTTCTCGGCGGCTTCCTTGAGGCGCTGCAGAGCCATGCGGTCGCTGCGGAGGTCGATGCCCTCCTGCTTCTTGAACTCGTCCGCCAGCCAGTCGATGATGCGCTGGTCGAAGTCGTCGCCACCGAGGTGGGTGTCGCCATTCGTCGCCAGGACCTGGAAGACGCCCTCGGACAGATCAAGAATCGAAATATCGTACGTGCCACCACCGAGGTCGTAGACGGCGATCTTCTCGTCGCCCTTCTTCTCCAGACCGTACGCAAGGGCCGACGCCGTCGGCTCGTTGATGATGCGCAGGACCTCAAGACCGGCGATCTGACCGGCGTCCTTGGTTGCCTGGCGCTGGCTGTCGTCGAAGTAGGCTGGGACGGTGATGACCGCCTTGTCGACCGTCTCGCCGAGATACGCCTCGGCGTCCGCCTTCAGCTTCTGCAGCACCATCGCCGAGATCTCGGCTGAGCGGTACCAGCGGTCGCCCATCTTGATCTCGATGCTGTCATTGTCGCCCTTGCGTACTTCGTAGGGGACGAGTTTGAGATCGCGCTGGACCTCCGGCTCATCGAAGCGGCGGCCGACGAAGCGCTTCACCGAAAAGATCGTGTTGCGCGGGTTCGTCACGGCCTGGCGCTTGGCGAAGCGGCCAACGAGGCGCTCACCACTAGCGGAGAGCGCGACGACGGACGGCGTCAGCCGCTCACCCTCTGCGTTCGTAATGACCGTCGGCTCGCCACCTTCGATGACGGCGACGACGGAGTTGGTTGTCCCGAGATCAATCCCGATCGTTCTTCCCATTCCGAGAGTCCTCCTCAAAATCTGCCCTGGCCCAGATCGGCGCGGACCGGGGTACTGCTATGCCTGTGGCGTCTCATCCGCTGCGTTGGGTTGAGCGCCGACCTTGACCATGGCTGGTCGAATAACCGTGTCGTTTACCAGATATCCGCGCTGGAATTCCTCCACGACCGTGTCTGCGTTCGTGACGCCTTCTTCAATCATCACGGCGTCATGACGGCTGGGGTCGAACGGCTGGCCGAGGCTTTCCATCGGCTTGACCCCTTCACCCGATAGCAGGTTCCAGAGCTTGCGCTCCACCAGCCGGAATCCCTCAAACCAGGCGTCGGCGGCAATGGCCTCAGGTGCTGAGGTGAGTGCCCGCTCAAAGTCGTCGGCAATCGGCAGGAGCTTGCGAATGATCTCCTCAGTTGCGCGATGGCGGGCCATCTCGCGCTCCTGCTCGACCCTGCGCCGATAGTTGGCGAACTCGGCTCGCGAGCGCTGCAGTGTGTCCAGTAGCTCGGCTGATTCAGCGCGTAGCTGGTCCAGCTCCGACACTGCGTCGTTGCCGGTGGTGGCGAATTCGCCGTCTTCAGCTGGGTCTCCGCCTCCGGTGCGTTCCAGATCTTCAATCACATCGTTCCTCCACACCTGATCGTCAGGCATCGTGCGTCGTATACAAATCACGCATGAGATCGCTCATCAATCGGGCCATATAGCGCACCGACGAGATCGACCGTTCGTACGGCATCCGTCGCGGACCGAGAATGCCCAGCAGGCCGGTGACCTCCTGGTCGACTCCATAGGTCGCGACAACCACGCCGAACGGCCAGAGATCCTCCGACCGGTTCTCCTCGCCGATGAACACCTGGATGTCGTCGCCATCCGACAATTGCGGCAGCAGCTCCGACAGCAGGGCACCGCCGCGCAGCAGATCGAACAGCTGCTGCGACGACTCCGACCCGGCGAATTCTGGTTGCTGCAGTGCATGTTCGAGACCGTGATAGTGCAGCTCGGTCGTGCTGGTCTGGGTCGTTTCCAGTGTTGAGATGACATGCTCGGCGACGATCCGATCCAGCCCTGCGAGCCCGTTCACCTTGCTGCGCGCCTCATCCGATGTCAGATTCGCCAGCAGCAGGTTCAATCGATCGGCGCAGGCAGACAGCGTTGGCTGGCTGATCTCGTCGGAGACATGCAGGACGCCTTGTCGGACGGTACTTTCTTGCGTCACCAGAATGAGCAGGATCGAGCGGTCGTTCAGCGACAACAGCTCGAAATGCCGCAGGCGCGAAACGCTCGGCTTTGGCGACGTTACGAGCGAGACGTTCTGTGCAAACCCGGCCAGTACGCTGGCAGCGAGCTGCAGCCAACTTTCCAGTTGCGTCTCGACCTGCCGGAACTGGTGGCGGATCATGATCTGTTCGCTCGGCGGCAGGGCCGACTCGACGGCGTAGTTTTCGACGTAGAAGCGATAACCGCGATCGGTCGGCACACGACCAGCAGAGATGTGCTGCTGATGGATGTAGCCCATACGCTCCAGCGAGACCATCTCGTTGCGCACCGTTGCCGACGAGATGCGCAGTGGATAGCGGTCTATCAATGTATGTGAACCTACGGCGCGGCTACCCTGAACGTACTCCTTGACGATGAGCCGCAGGATTTCGCGTTGTCGTAGCGTCAGTTCGTCGTCCGATGCCATACCATTCTCACAGACTTAGCACTCATCGTTGTTGAGTGCTAACGACTGAAAAGGATAGCAGTTGATACGGGTAGAGTCAAGGTTGAAGGACGGGGTTCGAAGGGACTAATCGTGGTTGGCGCGGGCTGCTCCGGCGGCTGTCTGGCTGAGCTCGCGGCGCACGTCGAAGACGCCACGGATGGCCTCGACACGCTGGAGAAGGTGGCTGAGCTGCTTGACGCCCGAGACCTCGATCGTCATCAGGACGGTGACCGTGCGGTCAGGATGCACGTCGGTCAGCACCGAGAGCAAATTGACGCTTTCGTCAGCAACGAGCCCGGTGATATCACGCAACAGTGCGACGCGATCCCACGCCTCGATCCGGATCGCCACTGGATAGGAACGAGTCGCCTGCTCACCCCAACTGACATGCACCTTGCGCCCGTCCTCATCGACGTTACGCATGTTGCTGCAGTCGGCACGATGGACGGTGATGCCGCGTCCGCGTGTGACGTAGCCAACGATGTCGTCGCCATAAACCGGCTTGCAGCAGTTTGCGAGGCGCGTGTAGAGGTCGCCAACGCCCATTACCTGTAAGGTCGACGGTCCAGTGATTGATGAATGCGTCGGCGGCGGCGTGAGCACTTCCGGCTCGCGCGACTCAACCAGGCGCGTGGCGATCTGCTGCGGCGTCACGCCGCCGTAGCCGACTGCCGCCAGAAAGTCGTCGAGACGCTGGTAGGAGTGGAACTGACGGGCGATGTCATCGAGCTTCATCTCGATGCCAAGGCGGCGCAGCTCACGCTCAAGGACGTCGCGTCCCTGCGCGATGTTCTCGTCGCGCTCCTGACGACGGAACCACTGACGGATCTTCTCGCGGGCACCGGCGGTCTTACGACGAAGCCGTTGGATGGCATCAGCCAGTCGCGGCTGGGGCCGACCTTCGTCTTGCTGGTCATGATCCGAACAACCTGGCCGTTCTGGAGCTTGTAGTCCAGCGTCACCAGCTTGTCATTGACTTTCGCGCCAACGCATTGATGGCCGACCTCAGTGTGAATGCGGTAGGCGAAGTCGATCGGCGTCGCCTCGGCCGGCAACTCGACGATGTCACCGCGCGGCGTGAAGACGTAGATCATCTCGCGGAAGACGTCGGACTTCAGCGACTCAACGAACTCCTGCGCATCGACGACTTCCTCGCGCCAGTCCATGAGCTGGCGCAACCAGGTGATCTTAGCGTCGAGCGACGGATCGACCTTGCCGCCTTCTTTGTAACGCCAGTGAGCAGCGATGCCGTATTCCGCGACGTGGTGCATCTCGGTCGTGCGGATCTGAATCTCAATCGAGTGGCCTTCCGGCCCGAACACGGCGGTATGAATCGACTGGTACATGCTCTCCTTAGGAGTCGCGATGTAGTCATCGAACTCGCCGGGGATCGGTCGCCAAAGGGAGTGGATCACGCCGAGCGCGGCGTAGCAGTCCTGCTTCTCGGGCACGATGATGCGCAGCGCAAGGACGTCATAGATCTCGTCGAACCGCGCCTCTTTGCGCTGCATCTTGCGCCAGATCGAGTAGATGTGCTTTTCGCGCCCCGTGATTTCAGCTTTGATGCCGAGCGGGTCGAGCGCTTCCTGGAGCTGTTCGCGGACGCGTTCGATATAGGTCTCGCCGTCCGTGCCACGTCGCTCCAGCGCGCGAACGACACCGAAATATTGCTGCGGATCGAGGTAGCGGAAGGACAGATCTTCTAGCTCGGACTTGATCTGCCAGATACCGAGTCGATTTGCCAGTGGCGCGTAGATCTCCATAGTCTGCTGTGCGATGCGCTGCTGGGATGCGGGCTTCAGGTGGTACAGCGTACGCATGTTGTGCAGTCGGTCGGCCAGCTTGATCAGCACGACGCGGACGTCGTCGGCCATCGCCAGGAACATCTTGCGCAGGCTCTCTGCCTGACGCGCTGATTCGCGTGTCGCGCGGTCGTCGTCCGTCCCTTCGCCAGACCACGGGATCTGGCTCAGCTTGGTCACGCCTTCGACCAGGGCTGCGATCCGCTCACCGAACTCGTTCTCGATGTCCTTGATCTCGGTGTCGGTATCCTCGACCACGTCGTGCAGCAGCGCGGCGGAGAGCGTCTCGGGATCGAGCTGCATCTCCGCCAGGATCATCGCGACTGCCACGGGGTGAATGATGTATGGCTCGCCTGACTTCCGAACGATGCCGTCGTGGGCATTGTTGGAAAAATGGTAGGCGCGCTCGACGACCTCAGTATCCATATCTGGCATGCGCCGATGGATCACCGCCAGGAGCGTCTCGAGATCCGGCTGCTCTTCGTATTGCGTTTTGTCTGCTGCAGGAATAGCCATATTCACCGCCGTCGATTCGACTCGTCCCGGCGCCGTTCGGCAATACTCCGATTGGTCGTCTGGATGCAGTTGTCGTGCAGCCTAATTGTGCCAAATGGCGCAAGATCTCGACGATGCGCTCGGGCAGCGCACGAGAGATGCCATCGGATTGGTGTTGCAATGCGCGCGTCCGTTGCCCTTTCCGGCAGGGAACGTTATCCTGACCGTGACAGCGCTTGTCATATAGTAAGCGCGTAACACAAATTCGCTTGGACAACCTTCCACGCATAGCGGCGCTCTGCCAACATCGTCCCAGGTAGCCTGCCGCACGTGGCGGAAAGGAGTGGGATATGGCGAAGCGGATGCGTTATACCCGATTGACCCAGCCACTGATTCGCGAGAACGGCGAGTTCCGGCCGGCGAGCTGGGACGAGGCGCTGGAACGCGCGGCGACCGGCTTCCGGCGCGCCATCGAGCAGCGCGGTCCCGACACATTCGGGATGTTCTCGTGCTCGAAAGCAACCAACGAGGTCAACTATCTCGCTCAGAAGTTCGCCCGGCAGGTGATCGGCACCAACAACATCGACTCCTGTAACCGCACTTGACACGCTCCAAGCGTCGTCGGTCTGACGGCAGTATTTGGAGCGGGCGGTGGCACAAGTTCGTACGAAGAGGCCGAGCACACTGACCTCATCATTCTCTGGGGATCGAATGCGCGCGAAACGCATCCGATCTACTTTCACCATGTCCTGCGCGGCATCCGCAACGGAGCCCGCCTCTATGTGGTCGATCCACGCCGCACCGTCTCGGCGCAATGGGCGGACACGTGGCTCGGGCTGGATGTCGGCTCGGACGTTGCGTTGGCGAACGCCATCGGTCGCGAGATCATCGCAGCCGGCCTGCACAACGTGGCGTTCATCGAACGCGCGACGACCGGATTTGATGAATACCGCGAGTCGGTCGAGCCATACACACTGGAGTATGCCGAGAAGATCACTGGCGTTCCGGCGGCGGCGATCCGCGAGCTGGCTCACACCTATGCACGGGTCGACCGGGCGCAACTGTGCTGGACGCTCGGCATCACCGAGCATCACAACGCGGTTGACAACGTGTTTGCGTTGATCGATCTGGCGCTGCTGACCGGCCACATCGGCCGCTACGGGGCCGGACTCGTGCCGCTGCGCGGTCAGAACAACGTCCAGGGCGGCGGCGATATGGGAGCGATCCCGAACAAGCTGCCCGGTGGATACGACGTTGAGAACGACGCCGAGCGCGAGCCGTTCGAGCGCATGTATGGACATCCAATCCCGCCGGTCAAGGGCAAGCACCTGTCCGAGATGCTTGACGCTATGGAGCACGGCGAGATGACGACGCTCTATGTCGTCGGCGAGAACCCGGCGCAATCAGAGGCGGATCAACTGCGGACAGTCCGACTGCTGGAGGGTCTCGATCATCTGGTCGTTCAGGACATGTTCATGACCAAGACGGCGCAGCTCGCTGATGTGGTTCTGCCGGCCAGCGCTTCGTGGTGCGAATCCGAGGGGACAGTGACCAGCTCTGAGCGGCGCGTCCAGCTCGTTCGGAAGGCGCTCGACCCTCCCGGCAACGCGCGCGATGACAGCGACATCATGATGGATATCGCTCGCCGCCTCGGCCAGGAATGGTCGTATGAGTCGGCCGAAGATGTCTGGGACGAGCTTCGCGAGCTCTCAGAATGGCATCGTGGCATGAGCTACGAGCGGCTTGAGGCGCTTGACGGCCTGCAGTGGCCCTGCCCGAGCGAGGACCATCCGGGCAGTCCGTTCTTGCACGATCGACTTTGGACCGATCCGCTGCTCGGCCCACCTGCGCCGTTCCACGCCGTTCATCATTCGCCACCGCTGGATGAGCTGACGGACGAGTTCCCGCTGCGGCTCACGACTGGGCGGCGGCTGGATGGCTTCAACACCGGCGTGCAGACCGGCGGGTTCCGCTCGCCGCTGCGCAGTGGCGAGACGATCGACATTCACCCCGATGAAGCAGCAATGCATGGCGTGGAAGACGGTGAGGTCATTCTCGTAGTTTCACGGCGCGGCGCTATCCATGCAGCAGTGAAGCTGGATCCGACGTTGCGTCCCGGCCTTGCCTTTATGTCGTTCCACTATCAGGACTCAACGGCGACGAACGTTCTAACGATTGATGCGACCGACCCGAAATCCGGGACGGCCGAATTCAAGGCGGCTGCGATCCGGATCGAAAAGCTCCCAACCGGAGAGGTACCGGAGCTGGTCGGAGCAGCCGTGGGAGTACGGGAGCACTGAGTGGATCTCCATCTGATTCCCGGAGCCGCCCCGAACGATGCCGAACGTGAGGTCATCGACGGGCTGCTCGGGACGCCCGAAACTACCTGGCACGGCGCAGAAACGCGCACGTCGAACGAAGGTCATGTCGGCCACGGGGGCCACGAGCTCCGCGGCCGCAGACACGAGCTGCTGCCTGCGCTGCAAGCACTGCAGATGCGGGTTGGCTATATCAGCCCCGGCGGCCTGAACTACGTTTGTCAGCGGCTCGGAGTGCCACCAGCTGACGCGTGGGGCGTTGCCAGCTTCTACGCGCTGCTCTCAACCGAGCCACATCCGCCGATCGTCGCGCACGTCTGTGATGACATCGCCTGCCGGATGCGCGGCGGACTGCAGATCTGCGAGGCGCTGGAGCAACGACTCGGCCCTGCCGGGACACCGGCATTCGACGGGGCTGTCACCTGGCACCGCAGCCCGTGCCTCGGCCACTGCGACTGCGCGCCGGCTGTCCTGATGCATCACGCGGGCGAGTCGCCGGTCGAAGTCACGCTGGCACCAGCCAGCATCCCGTCGACGCTGGCGGCGCTCATGGACGGCCCAGCCGGGGCGACTCCGCAGCGCAGCGGCGGTGACGCAGTGCCGCAATCTGCCGATCCCGAAGGCAATGGCCTCCGGCTGCTCCGGCGGATCGGCAATGTCGATCCAACCAGCATCGACGAGTACCGCGCAACTGGTGGATACGAGGCGCTGCGACGAGCGATTACGCTCGGGCCGGAGGGCGTCATTCGAGAGATCAACGACGCGCGCCTGACCGGGCGCGGCGGTGCTGCCTTCCCAACCGGGCGCAAGTGGAATGACGTCGCACGCGCACCGGCGCGACCGCACTACCTCATCTGCAACGCCGACGAGTCTGAGCCGGGCACGTTCAAAGATCGCGTCATCCTGGAAGAGGACCCGTTTGCGCTCATCGAGGCGATGACGATCGGTGGATACACCACCGGATCCGAGACCGGCTTCATCTACTTGCGCTTCGAATACCCGCTAGCGCTTGAGCGGCTGCAGCATGCGATCGACACTGCTCGGCAACGCGGTCTGCTCGGCGACAACATCATGGGTGCCGGGTTCTCGTTTGACATCACCATCCGGCGCGGTGCAGGTGCCTACATCTGTGGCGAAGAGACGGCGCTGTTCAACTCGATCGAAGGTCTGCGAGGCGAGCCGCGCAACAAGCCGCCATTCCCGACACAGGTCGGCCTGTTCCTGAAGCCAACGGTCGTAAACAACGTCGAGACGTTCGTGAACGTCCTCGAAATCATGCGCATTGGCGGGCCTGCCTACGCCGAAGTCGGCACGCAGGGTTCGACCGGCACGCGCCTGTTCTGTGTCTCGGGATGTGTACAGCGACCGGGAACCTATGAGTATCCGTACGGTATGACGCTGCGTGAAATCATCGAGCGCGCCGGCGGCGTCCCTGCTGGTCGGACGCTCACGGCGGTACTGCTCGGCGGGGCAGCCAGCACCTTCCTGACGCCGGACGAGCTCGACATGCCGATGACGTTCGAGGACACACGCGCTGCCGGCGCTTCGCTCGGCTCTGGCGTGGTGATGGTGTTCGACGATTCGGTTGACCTGACCGACACGGTCCTGCGCATCGCTGCGTTCTTCCGCGACGAATCGTGCGGACAGTGCGTGCCATGCCGCGTCGGCACTGTCCGCCAGCAGGAGGCGCTGCTGCGGCTGGCGTCCGGCAATACGCTCGGCACAATTCAGGATGAGCATCAGCGGCTGGCCGATCTGGCGCTCGTGATGCGCGACGCATCGATCTGTGGTCTCGGACAGACGGCGGCCAACGCGGTTCAATCTGCCGTGCAAAAGCTTCCGGTGTTTCAGAACGGAAGAGCCTCATGAGTACGATGATCACATTCGCGCAGCTTGCGCGTCGCACTGTTACGCTCCAAATCGACGGACAGGAAGTCACGGTACCCGAAGGCACGACGATCCTCGACGCGTCAAAGCGCGTGGGCATCGAGACGCCAACACTGTGCTATCTGGAGACGCTGACGCCGGTGAACGTCTGCCGCGTCTGCGTGGTAGAGGTCGAGGGCTCACGCGCTCTCGTGCCAGCCTGTGCTCGCGCTGTTGAGCCGGGAATGGTCGTTCACACCGACAGCGAGCGCGTTCGCCATAGCCGCAAGCTGGTAATGGAGTTGCTCGGGTCTTCAGTCGATATGGAGTATGCGTCCGACGAGGTACAGGGCTACTTCGGCACGTACGAGGCTGAGCCGGAACGCTTCGGCCCGCCTGCACCACCGGAAGTCCTGGGCTCCCGCGACGCGGCCAAAGCCGGTCACCACGTCGAGACGCCGAACGGTTATGCCGCAACGGTGGATCAACCAGTCAAGAACGACAACGCACTCTACATCCGCGACTACTCGCGCTGCATCCTGTGCTACAAGTGCGTCGAGGCGTGTGGTGAAGATGCCCAGAATACGTTTGCGATCACAGCGGCTGGGCGCGGATTCGAGACGCGCATCTCGACCGAGTTCGATCTGCCACTCGGCGATTCGGCCTGCGTCTTCTGCGGCAACTGCATTGGCGTCTGCCCGACCGGCGCGTTGATGTTCACGACCGAGTACGAGATGCGCCAAAACGGCACCTGGCACGAAGAAGAGCAGACGGTCACCGATACAATCTGCCCATACTGCGGTGTCGGTTGCACTCTCTCGCTCCACGTTCAGGATAATCAGATCGTAAAGGTCACCTCGCCGCTCGACCACGACGTCACTTCAGGACATCTTTGTATCAAGGGTCGATTCGGCTGGCAGTTCGTCCAGAACCGCGCTGAGTCGCCCCCACAGGATGGGGACCGCTCCGATGCCGCCGGTGACTGAACAGGACACTCATCTTCCCGCGCAGGTAACGCGCATCGGCGCTGACGGCCGGACGGTCAACACTGACACTGTCGCGGTCGAAGAACCGATGGAGATCAGAATCGTGCAATCGGTCGAAGGCGTCACCAGCCGTCGGCCGATTGCCATTACGATGCGCACGCCCGGCGACGACTTCGAGCTTGCCATCGGCTTTCTGTTCGGCGAGGGCCTGATTGCCAGCCGCGAGGACTTCGTCGATGTCTCTTACTGTCTCGACGATGACGTGCAGGAGGAGCAATATCTCAACGTCGTCTCGGTCACGCTCCGAACCGGGCTGGACATCGAACTCTCGCGCGTCGAACGTAACTTCTACACAACTTCCAGTTGTGGTGTGTGCGGCAAGGCGTCGCTTGAGGCTTTGGAGATGCAGGCGTGCACGCCGCTGACGGACGGGCTCGTTGTCGATCCAACGATCATCCAGCAGTTGCCGGAGCGGCTTCGCTCTGCACAGTCTGTCTTTCAGAAAACGGGCGGACTCCACGGCGCGGGCCTCTTCGACGCGAACGGCAAGCTGCTCGATTTGTGCGAAGACGTTGGTCGGCACAACGCGCTCGACAAGCTGATCGGGAAACAGGTAATCGCCGGGCAGGCACGGCAGGACGATCGCATCCTGCTGCTCAGCGGACGTGCCAGCTTCGAGCTGCTGCAGAAGGCGCTGATGGCGCGCATCCCGATCGTTGCAGCAGTCGGTGCTCCATCGAGCCTGGCCGTCTCGCTCGCGGCGAACTTCAATATCACCCTCTGCGGCTTTGTGCGCGCCGACGGATTCAATGTCTACAGCGCGCCGGAGCGTTTGTCCCGCGGCTAGATTCAGGACGTACAGACCACACCTGCAGCGCCGACGGATCATGCGCCGCTCGGCGCAGCCGCTATGCGACGCCAGCGGAAAGTCGGGCTATCATATGCGCGATCAACTGATAGCAACCGGCGGAGGTTCTTTTCATGACTCAGCCCCAGGTCGATCGACTCCTCCATCCTGACGAGGCGCGCAAGATCGTCATCAGCCACGTTGAGGCACTTGAGCCGGAGTTTGTGCCGCTCGATCAGGCAGGCGATCGGTTTCTGGTTGACGACTTCGTCGCTGATGTGAGCCTCCCGCCATTTCCTGCTGCGACGATGGACGGCTACGCCGTCGTCCACGACGATCCGTCGAAACTGCGCGACGTGCTCGGCTCTGGCTTTGCCGGCGATGCGGCGACCGTGAAAGTCACCCCGGGCACGGCGGCCAAGATTATGACCGGCGCGCCGGTGCCGGAAGGTGCAGACGCAGTCGTGCAGGTGGAAAACACGGAGCAGGTCGACGGTCAGGTTGCGATTCACCAAGCGAGCGTTTCGGCCGGTTCCAACATCCGGCAAATCGGCGCTGACCTACGTGAAGGCGACCTGTTGATCGCGGCGGGTTCCCGACTCGGGCCGCCGGAGATCGGTCTGCTCGCCTCACTCGGACAGGCAAGTGTCCGTGTTGGCCGCCGCCCCCGCGTGGTGATCTATTCGACCGGAAATGAGCTTGTTGACCCGAGTGAGATGCCGGGTCCCGGCCAGATCCGCGACTCCAACCGGTTCTCGCTGGAGCTTGCGGCGCGTCGTGCCGGGGCCGAGATCGTTCGCGTCGGCCACATCGCCGACGAGGAGGACGACGTTCGCGCGGCACTCACTAACGCGCTGGCCGAAGCGGACATCGTGATGACGAGCGGTGGCGTCTCGATGGGCGACAAGGATCTGATCAAGCTCATCCTCGGAGAGATGACCGAGGTGCACTTCCGCCGCCTGTTCATGAAGCCCGGCAAGCCGATGACGTTCGCGACAACGACGGACGACAGCGGCAACAAGAAGCTGCTGTTCGGTCTGCCCGGAAATCCCGTCTCCTGCCTTGTTTGCTTCCATCTGTTCGTCCGACCTGCAATCCAGATCATGCAATCAACTGCGCCCGACAGCTTCCCGACCGTGCAGGTCACGCTGGACCACGACATCGAGCCGTCCGACCGCATCGAGTATCAACGCGCCGTCGTCAGCGTTGCGCGAAACGGCACGCTGCAGGTGCGCACAACTGGCTCGCAGATGTCGGCGCGGCTGATGTCATTCGTCGGCTCGAATGCGTTCCTGATCGTGCATCCGAACGACGACTACTACCCGGCTGGATCGACGCTCGACGCCGTACTGATCGAGCCACCCGGACCTGCCGCTTTATGACAACAACGCGGCGGACGATAGCCCTCTGCGTCCTGATACTGATTGCAATTCTGGCCGGTGCGAACCTCGTGGTCGCGTCTGGGCGATTTAATTCGGCCTACCAGGCGTACGACCAACTCGGGCTGACGCTCACGAGGTTCGACTATGTCAGCCCGGATGATCCGATCCAGACCGAGTTCGTCATCTCGAATCCGACCGATGAGCAGGTCACCGTGCTCGTCGTCGAGTTGCGGGTGCAGATTGGCGTGCACGACACCGGCGGCGGGGAGTTTCGCGAGGTAGCAACGTTGCGACGTGGCGAATCCTACACAGTCACAGTGCCGCTGCGGATCAATGACAAGGAGTACGTGCGGCGCGCGAAGACGCCGTTGGACTGGCGCGTATCCGGACGCGTTCAGGTGCAACTGAATCCGGCGATCGATCCGGTCTGGATTCCGTTCGTCGTTCGATACCTGCCCGAATGAGAGATACGGTGCGGCTGATCTTCATCATCGTAGTGGCCAGCGTGGCGAACGCCGGCATTGTTGCCAGCACGACGACTGACCTGCGCGATCTGACGCTGGTGCGCGTGAGCGACATCTGGCTGCTTCCGGCGCTCATCATCGTGGGGACGCTGCTCTCGCTGGCGATAGGCGATCTCGGGCGTAGCGCGCTCGCGCTCGTCGCGGCCTCGGTGCTGGGCTCGATGCTCTTCGCGCTGGCGGTCGCAAGTCCGGGCTTCTCGATTTCCGCGATTCGGGTTACGCTGATCGACCGAGCGACCAATTACGGGCTGCTCGCCTTATTGATGTGCCTCCTGTTTGGATTCGCTGGTCTGGTGCTGTCCTGGCTCATTGAAGCAGCACTCGGCGGCCAGCGCTGGGACGAATGACACTGAGGGAGTGAGATGGCAACGACGCAGAAAACAATGACCGTCGCACCGGCCGATCTGTTTCGCATCCGCACGGTCAGCGAGCCGCAGGCATCGCCGGACGGCAGCCTGATCGCGTACACCGTCGGTCGTGCAGACGAAGACGAGAACCGCTACTACGCCGCAATCTGGCTGGCACCCACCGATGGTAGCGACGCGCGTCGATTGACCAACGGCAACCATCGCGATGGGATGGTGCGCTGGTCGCCAGACGGGAAGACCATCGCGTTCACATCCGACCGCAACCCTGACGACAAGGGCAAGGGTCAGATCTGGCTCGTGCCGGTGTCTGGTGGTGAGCCAACACGGTTGACATCGCTGGACCGACCGGTTGAAGACTTCGCCTGGTCGCCTTCCGGGAGCCAGATCGTGCTGGTCTCGAAGGTACGCGACGGCGCAGCACCGCAGGACACGGACATCCGCGTCATCAAAACGATCCGTTTCCGTTTTGATGGTGAGGGCTTCCTC
>JAMLIA010000012.1 GCA_023954495.1 Thermomicrobiales bacterium
GGCACCCTGCGATAGCGGATGATGGTGTAAACCAACAATCCCTCAACCAAAAAGAAAACAACTGCTGCGCCGATCCAGAGAAAGCCATAGACATCCCAGATCCTGGCTGCCGCATCACCCTTGCGGATAAGCGTCGACTGTGGTGCATCCCCACAAGCCGTAAGAAGCAGCGTCATCATCGTCATTGTGACGAAGAACAGCACCCGGGACAGATTGTTACGCTGGCCACTACCGGACCGTCGGCCTGAAAGGCGACGAACCATTCCCCACTAACCTTTCCCCGCGACGACTAACCACCAAGGAAATGTGAAGCAGAACGGTGAATCAGATGGCCCAGTCTAGCACACGCGACACGTTCATCCAGCCGAGACCCAACCCAGTACTCGGCTGAGGTTGACGGACCTGCCGCTCAGGACAGACTGAGAACTCCTCCGGTCACTAGCATAGCCGACAAACGCCGCATGCTCAACATCACTCACCGAAATGCATCACGCATTGCCGGAATGATGATACGCCCAATTGCCTCCACTGCGGCAAGGGGACTCGGGCCCAATGGCGGACCGAAGCTGATATGGCGCGCACCCATGTCTACGAGCGACTCCAGTTGCGGCAGCAGTTCGCCCGCTGTGCCAACAATGCCGATCCGTAGCATCCGTTCATCAACCAGCGCACGAGCACGCTCAGGATCGCGCTCGGTCATCAGCGCGTGCTCAAGCGGACGAAAGTCTTCCTGCAGGACACCGAGTCGATCCCAGATGAGCGGACTCAAGGCGTGGCCGTAGTAAGCGATCTTGTCGCGCAAAACGCGTTCTGCGTCGGCGTGACTCTCAGCAATCGAGCACCAGATGCAGGCCGCCAGATCGATCTCGTCCATGCCTCGTCCGACTGACGCAGCGCCCTCCGCGATATACGGCGCGACGGTAGCGTAATGCTGCGGAGGGAACAGCAACGGCAGCGCGCCATCGGCCAGCTCGCCAGACAGGCGCAGCATCCGAGGGCTCATCGCCGCCAGATAGATCGGGATACGGCGATTGCCGGGCCGCTTGCCGAAGCGCAAATACGCCTCCGGCTCCCAGCTCGGCGCGGCCTCGCCGTCCAGCACCGAGCGGATCTGCAGTATCGCGGCACGCGTGGCGGCCAGCGGGCGATCGCGCTCGATGTGGACCCACTTGAGAAACTCGGCAGCCCCGGCACCCAGCCCGAGATTGAAGCGACCGCCGCTTAGCTCATCAAGCGTCGCGGCAGCCATCGCGATTTCAGATGGGTGCATCGAGTAGGGGTTCAGGATGCAGGAGCCGATTTCGATCCGGCTCGTCGCCTGCGCAACCGCCGCCAGGATCACCGGTGCCGAGCGCAGAAACAGATCGTGGCTCACCCAGAACTGGTCAAAGCCCGCCGCTTCAGCAGCGCGCGCCAGGGTGACGTAGTCGGCGATCGGCAGATCGTTGTTCAGCCGCAGCGAGAAGCGCATCAGCGTTCAGCATCCGCAGGGATAATGGCTTCCGCCTCGATCTCGACCAGGTACTCATCGCCGACGAGTCGGCTGACCTCAACGAGCGTATTCGCGGGACGAATCGCACTGAAGAAGCGCCCGTGGACACGGCCAATCGTCTCCCAGTCGTCGGCGTTAACGACGTAGATGCGCGTACGCACGACGTCAGCCAGCGCGGCACCGGCGTCGACGAGTGCGCGCTCGATCTTGCGGATGATGTAGTCCGTCTGCGCAGCCGGATCGCCAGCGCCAACGACCTCGCCGGCCTCATCAGTTGCGGTTGTGCCGGAGACGTGAACAACCTGCCCAACGCGCACTGCCCGCGAGAACCCGACAATCTCTTCCCAGATCGTCCCCGACGACACAATCCGGCGATCTGAGTCCATATCTCGCTCCCGTCCGATCAGCCGTATCCCAAAGCGCGAGTATCCCACGACTGCCGCATATTGCAGCTTGCACGCGCTCAACGCAGTGCTATGATCGGGCTATGGCACCCACGCTCGTACCGCAATGACGACGGAGGGAGCAGCAGATGAAGGGCCGCAACCGCCAGGGCCGCGAAACGCGCAAGGCGAAGAAGCCCAAACCCGCAGCCAAACCCAATGCCCGCGCCGAGAATATCCCCGGCAGGTCCATCACGCAGGCGCAGCCACGGCACTGAGTCGCATTGACCAGCGCACTCTGTCCGGCAGGGACAATAGCCAACCTGACCAGGAGGCACGCACCGACGTGGCCGGGGATTCGGCCGGGCGTATGCGATACGCTTCTACATTGTGGCAGGCTGCCGGTCGGACAGGCAGGCGCTGGCTGGTCATGTCCTCGTGTGCGACAGCCACTATCTCCTCTGTCATTCTGAACTCAGTGAAGAATCCGTTCCCCCATTCGATTGCCTCAAACGCAGGAGAGATTTCTCACTGCGGTTCGAAATGACAGGGACGATGGGTTGCTGCCGACTAGTCAGTTTGGCGTTGACAACCTACTGAGTGAGCTGTCAGCGTCAAGGTGTCGAATAGCTGCCCACGGCAGCATCCTCATTAGCCTGTCATTTCGAGGCCGCAGCCGAGAAATCTCTCCTGCGTTGGACTGCGTCGAACGGGTGGGAGATCTTTCGGTTGCGACCTCAAGATGACAGGTGATGGTGATGGCTGTCGGATCGGGCGACTTGGCATTGACAACGCGTTGGGTCGTTGGGCGCAGTGGTCTTGTCAGGCGAGCGAGCCGCCGCCGATACCTTCATAGGGCAGCGCTGGCGCTGTCATCGCCGTGAGGCGACACTCCCCCGCGGACGTGCAGCGGCTCATTCTGCGACCCACGGTCAGTCTGCCGGAGGGCGGATCGCGTGGGAAAGGTTGGCTGGTGCCTAGTCGGCGGCGGAGGCTTCCTGCACGAGCGATGCGCGGAAGCGGTCGATGCGCTCGTCCATAGGGAGCAGGCTGCACGTCTCGCACTTCTCGCGGCCCGGCAGCCGGTAGTTCAGGCAGCAGCCTGAGCGCACCTGCAGCATCTTGAGCTTGCCGTCGTGTGCGATCGGCACGACGGCGGCGCGGCGCTTGTCGGTCATGCGGTTGACGAACGCCGGGACCTCAGTTTCGACAACTGCGGGATCGCCGATAACGTCGCCCATCCAGATCAGTGCCGATACCATGCGATCGACGTAATTCGCACGCATGCCGTTGACGCCATATGGTGCGACCGTGCGCAACGTCGCGAACATCGGCTCGGCGTGCTCGTCCGTGAATGAAGATGCGATGTAATCGCGCAGGGCGTCAACATCGGGCAGGATCGTCGCGTCGGGGTGGGCTGCGTCGGGGTCATCCGGGAGCGCATAGAAGCGGCGGGATGAGAAGCGCACGCCGTAGCCTTTGATGTTGAGCCAGGTGTGGGCGGTACTGAGGTCAGGCACGCGTCGTTCGAGCAACATGCAGGCAGCCGCGCCGAGCATCGGCGGCCAGAAATAGCCGAGCACAAGGAAGCTCGCCGCGATCTGGCGAAATCCTGCGCTCATCTCGTAGACGTCCTCGACATAATCGAGATAGGACGTGACCATCGCAGGGTCGTGGATCACGTCGCGCGCGCAGATCATGCCTTCGTCGGGCTTACCGAAGCTCGCCGAGAAGTAGGGCACCTTCTCTGCTGCCCTGGCCATTGTCTCCTCGATCGGCGAACGGGTTGCCTCGTTGCTGGTAGTCTGCACGACTGAGCCTTTCCTCATGGGTCCGGGTTCCGACTATCCGACGAGCAATTCGTCGGCGACCTGCGTGTCCGATCCGGCGACTGAGTAGGGCATGACTAGCGGTCGACCGGTCAGTGGGTCGGTCATGATCGTCGACTCGATGCCAAACACTTCGCGGACAGTGTCAGTTGTCATGACATCCTCCGGCGCGCCGCTGGAGACGACTCGACCGTCCTTCAGCGCGACGACGAGGTCGGCGTAGCGCGCGGCCATATTGAGATCGTGGAGGATGACGACGATCGTGCGGCCTTCCTGGCGATTCAGCGCCCAGGCGAGGTCCAGCAGCTCGATCTGCGCGGCGATGTCGAGGAAGGTTGTTGGCTCGTCGAGTAGCATCACCGGCGTGTCCTGCGCCAGGGCCAGCGCCATCCAGGCGCGTTGCCGCTGGCCGCCGGACAGTGTGTCGATGTCGCGATCCCGCAACGCACCGATCGCACAGCGCTCCAGCGCAGCCTCCACGGCGACCTCGTCATCCGAGCGCCACTGATGGAAGATCGACTGATACGGCGCGCGACCGGCTGAGACGAGGTCCTCGACGAGGAATCCGGCCGGAGGCGTTGGTCCCTGGGTGAGCAGGGCGCACTTGCGGGCGAACTTGCGGTGTGAGCCGCGACAGATGTCGCAGCCATCGAGATGCACCTCGCCCTTGCTCGCCTTGAGCAGGCGGCTGCAGGTGCGTAGCAGTGTTGACTTGCCGCAGGCGTTCGGCCCGATGATCGCGGTGAACTTACCCGGCGGGAGCGTGAGCGAGATCTGATCCAGAACAATGCGCTTGCCGTAGCCTGTGCAGATCGAGCGGATATCGAAGCCGGTCGCATCGGTGTGCAGAGCGGCAGGCGCGGAGTTATCCACAACGGCGCTCTGCGGGATGCAGAAGGGTGCGTCCGTCAGCGGGTGCATGAAAACATCGCAGTTGACGCCGTACAGATCGGACAGCATCTGCGCGTCGAGAACGTCGGCGGGAGCACCGTCGCATAGAATGCGGCCGTCCCGCAGCGCGATGATGCGGTCGCTGATCCGGGCTGCTTCATTCACGTCGTGCAGCACCATGACGATGGTCCGGTCGGCCTCGCGATTCAGCCGCTGGACCAGCTCGAGGATCTCCATCTGGTGGCGAATGTCGAGGTAGGTGGTCGGCTCGTCGAGCAGCAGCAGCGGCGTGTCCTGCGCGATCGCCATCGCCATCCAGGCGCGCTGGCGCTGGCCGCCGGAGAGTTGGTCGATCGGTCGGTCTTTGATGTCCTCAATGCCGGTCAGGCTCAGCGCGTTGGCTACCGCGTCATTGTCCTGCTGTGAAGGTGGCTGCAGGAACCCCTGGTGCGGGTACCGACCGCGGCGAACGAGGTTCTCAACCGTGATGCCATCTGGCGGAATCGGTTGCTGCTGCATCAGACCCATGCGCTTGGCGACTTCGCGGGTTGGCAGGCGATGGATCTCCTGCCCATCGAGCAGGATCGAGCCGCCGTCCGGTCGCATCAGGCGGGCGAGTGCGCGGAGCAATGTCGACTTGCCGCACCCGTTCGGCCCGAGAATCGTTGTAATCTCGCCCTTGCGAATGCTGGTCGAGAGATCGATCACGATCGGATCGGCTCCGTATGACAGCGTCAGATTTGTCGATTGCAGAGTATCCATGTCCACCTAAATCCGTGTGTTGTAGCGGTACAGCAACAGCAGGAAATACGGCGCGCCGACGGCGGCAGTGACAACCCCGGTCGGCAGAGAAACTGGCAGGAAGTGCTGCGCGATTACGTCGGCGACCAGCAGGAAGCAGGCGCCAAGCACAGCCGAGAACACCATGACACTACCCGACAGTGGGCCGGCAATCATGCGGGCCATGTGCGGGACCATCAGGGCGACGAAACCGATCGGGCCAGCGAGTGCCGTCGCGATGGCACACAGGCCGCAGCCGACGGCGATGAGGCCGAGGCGCGTGCGCTCCAGCGGCATGCCGAGTCCGCGTGTCACATCGTCGCCGAGCTGCATCGTGCGCAGTGGCCAGGTCAGCACAATCGCCACTGGCGTCAGGATCGCGAAGCCGATCGCCAGCATGCGGACATCGCCCCAGGTACTGCCGTAGAGCGAGCCCATTTGCCAGACGACGGCTGGACGCACGATCTCAATTGGGAAGCGGACGATCATCATTGTGATCGCTGCGTTGAGCGTGGCACCGATGCCGATGCCGACCAGGATCAGGCGAGATGGCGAAATGCCGCCCTTCCACGAGAGCACGTAGATGAGCGTCGCGGTGGCTATTGCGCCGATGAATGCCGCCACCGGCAGGAGTGCCTGTACCTGGCTGGTGACGATCCAGAAAACGGCAGCCAATGCTGCGCCGGTCTCGATGCCGATGATGTCGGGAGAAACGAGCGCGTTGCGAACCAGCCCCTGGAAGATCGCGCCGGACATGGCCAGACTGGCACCGATAAACATGGCTGACATCACTCGTGGGAGGCGCAGGTTGCGGACGATCAGCTCCTGATCAGGAGTACCGTCGCCGATTGCTGCCTTCACAACATCGAGGAACGCGATGTGATAGCTGCCGAGTGTCATCGCCCATGTCCCGACTGCCGCGAGCAGCATGAGCGTGAGTCCGGCCATCAGCAGCACACGGCCATTGAAGCGCGCTGAGAAGTAGCGGGTGCGGACGACCCGGTGTCGCGCGCGCTGCGACGGGCCGACGGGCTGGCTGAGATTCATGCCGTCCATCAGCCGCGCTCCATAACCGTACGACGCGCCAGATAGATCAGGAATGGTGCGCCAACTAGTGCCGTCATGATGCCGACCTGGATCTCTGACGGCCGGAGCAGGATGCGTCCGCTGATGTCCGCGACGGTCAGCAGCAGGGCACCGGCGAGCGCTGAGTACGGCAGAACCCAGCGGTAGTCCGGTCCGACAATCGAGCGCACGATGTGCGGTGTTGCCAGCCCAACGAACGCAATCGGGCCTGCGATCGAGACGGCTGCGCCGACCACGATCACGACCAGCACCGAGCAGATCAGGCGGATGCGACCGGTCTGCATGCCGAGCGCCCGGGCCGAGTCATCGCCGAGGTCCAGCACATTCAGCTGGTGACCGAGGAACAGCAGAACCAGACTGCCGCCGATCAGGAACGGTGCGAGCGACCAGAACGTGGCGAGATCGCGCCCGACGACGGAGCCGGCCAGCCAGAATCTGACAGTGTCCAGCGTGTTCTCATCAAGCAGGAGCAATGCACTCGTCCACGAGCCGAGGAATGCCGACAGGACGACGCCGGCCAGCGCCAGCTTGATCGGTGATGCGCCATCCTGGCCCGTCGACCCGATTGCGAACACGAGCAGCGACGCCGCAAGTGCGCCGATAAACGCGAACCAGACGTACTGCGATGGTGTGCTGAGGTGCAGGTAGTAGGTCACGGTGACGACTGCAAAGGTCGCGCCGCTGCTGACACCGAGGATAGACGGATCGGCGAGGGGGTTGCGCGTGACACCTTGCATCGTCGTGCCGGCAATGGCCAGCGCGGCACCGACAGCGATGGCGATGACTGTTCGCGGCAGCCGGAGCGTCCGAACGACGGTCTCGTTATAGACGTCGCTGTTGTAATTGAAGAGCGCGTTCCACGCATCGCGGGTGCTGATGTCGATTGAGCCAATGCGCAGGCTCAGCAGGCCAACAATAATAACTGCTGCAAGGCCGATCACCAGGCCGAGACTACGCCAGGCAATGCCAGCGCCATTGACGCGCGCCAGCGGCTGAGCTGGTTGTACTCCCTGCATTCGCTTCCCGGTCCCCCGTAAGCTACTCTGCGATCGTCTCCCCAGTTCGACGACCAATCCCGAGCACGCTACTCGGCTATGATATGCCGAACCGATGACCCGGCGCAACGTGTATTGCCATCTTGGCGACGGGCGTGGCTGGGTTTCCTTTGTAAATCCCGACAAATCAGACTATATTACTCGGGTATTTAACGTAGGCGGCCATGACCGTGGCCATCATGCGTGCCAGTGAGAGGGATTCAGAGAACCTGATGAGTGAGAGGGAAAGATCCGTGTTCGTAGGAGGACGGAGATTCAGTCGGCGGAAGCTGCTGGCTGCGATCCCGGGTGGCTTGCTGCTGGCTGCCGGTCTGGCGGCATGCGGTGGCGATGACGACGAGTCCGGCTCATCGGCGACAGCGACCACAGCCCCTGCCGAGCCAACAACCGCTGCCGACACAGCGTCACCAACGACTGCTACATCGCCAACGAGCGAGGCAGTGGCGACAACGTTCCGGCTCATCCCGCTTCCGCCTGAAGAGCTTGGCGCTCCGCCGGTGCCGGAGGCGGCGGTCTCGACTGCCGAAGGTGCCGTGCCTCACGCTGCTGCGGTTGCCGCGTACGACGACTTCGGCACTGATGCTGCTCCAGGTGTCTTCCCGCGCATCGTGCGCCACGCCAATGGCGAAACGGAGATCTCGACCAAGCCAGAGCGGGTTGTCGTGCTGGACAGCGGTGAGTTCGATTCCGTTGTGAATCTGGGGATTAATCCGGTTGGGACGCTCACCTACGACGTGGAGTTCCTGCCCGAGCATCTCAAGGCACCCTTTAACAATGCAACGCATCTGGGCCAGCTGAGCGAGCCCGACATTGAGGCGATTGCCGCACTCAAGCCGGACCTGATCCTCTCCACCAATGTGCGCCACGAAGCGATCTATGAGACGCTGGCCGCGATTGCGCCGACCGTGTTCGGCATTAGTACCGGTGTCGTCTGGAAGCAGAACTTCGCGTTGCATGCCGCTGCGCTCGGCCTCGAAGAAAAGGGCGCAACGGTGATCGAAGCGTACGAGGAGCGCGTCCGCGACCTCAACGCCAAGCTGCCAAACCCGCGTCCGACTGTCTCCATCGTTCGGGTGCTCACAGACAACCTGCGCTACTACCAGCGGGCGAACTATAGCGGCACACTGCTGACCGACCTGGGTTTGCCACGTCCCGAATCGCAGAACGTCGATGACTTCGCTCTGTTGAACCAGAGCCTCGAGACGATCGGTGCATCGGCACCGGCTGACTTCATTTATGTCAGCCCGTATGCTGGCGAGCAGGACGATTTCGCCCAGCAGATGCTGTCGAGTCCGCTCTGGACCGGGCTCGAAGCGGTCAAGGCCGGCAACTTCATGGTTGTCAGCGACGATGTCTGGATGGCCGGCATCGGCTATCGTGCCGCCGAGCTGATCATGGATGACATTGAGGCGACGCTCGTCGGCCTTGAGGTTGGCTCTGGAGCGACTGATTCGCCATCCGGCGGCTGGACGTTCACCGACGATCGCGGCGTCACCGTGTCACTGGCCGAAGCACCGAAGCGGATCGTCGCTCAGACGACATCGGCCGCCGTGCTATGGGATTTCGGTCTCAAGCCGGTCGGCGTCTACGGCCCGACGGATTTCCAGGCCGGTGACATCAACTTCGACGAGGTCGAGTACGTTGGCGACTACGGCGCGCTTGACATGGAGAAGCTGATCGCCCTGAAGGCCGACATTTACGTTGACCTGACGCCAGATGGCACCGCCCTCTGGTATCTCTCCGCTGACGAGCAGAAGCGGGTTGAGGCGATCATGCCGACGCTCGGATTCACCATGCAGGGTGTCTCCGTTCTGACTCAGATCCAGCGCTTCGAGAGTTTTGTTGAAGCGCTCGGCGTTGATCTGAGTTCCCCGGAGCAAGCCGCCATAAAGTCAGACTTCGACGACGCCGAGGCAGAACTGAAGGACGCCATCGCATCGAACCCGGGCCTGAAGGCCATTGTCATATCGCCGACTCCGGAAGAGATCTACGTAGCCTCACCCGACTTCATGATCGACATGTGGTATTGGCGTGATCTTGGTCTCGACCTGGTCGAGCCAGAGACTGACGATTACTGGGAGATCCTCAGCTGGGAGCAGGCGAACAAGTATCCCGCAGATCTGATCCTCGTTGATGCGCGTTCCATCGATCAGCTTGGTGAGCTGGATTCGATCGGGACGTGGACCTCGTTGCCGGCTGTGGCGGCGGGGCAGATCGGACCGTGGTACGCCGGTGCACCGTATAGCTACGTGCAGTTGGCACCGACCATGAGGGAACTCGCCGGCATCATCCGCGATGCCGACGCAAACCTCGTCTGACTCTCACGAGGCAGGCAAGGTTCACCTATCGGAATCCCGCAAGCGGCGTGCTGACCGGCACGCCGCTTGCCATTTCCACAGCAATGACGCCGAAAGCGTTGACAGCCACCGTATTATCAGCGGAACACGGTATCCGTCGGGACGCCTGTGACACGTAGTCGGTGATGAACGGCGTGTCAACGACGCGAGACCCGTCTGCATCGGCTTTTCATCAGTGCTACGCATCCCGATCTGTGACATCGTGGAAAAATTGACCATGCGCATGCGTGGTGTTATCCTCGTGGTGGGTGTCCGTACACCCTATGGAGCGTGAAGACGACGCCGATTCTGATGCATATTCCGTGCGGAGACGTCGCCCCGAACGACATCGTGTGGGGTTGATGCTCTGGGGATGGAGTGGTCGAGTGGACCTACGAGACTGGGGATCGCGAGATCCGGATAGCGGGACCGGCCGATCGCGTTCGGGCGGCTTGGCCGGAGCGACGACATTGACGCCGTTCATCCCGCAGTTCGAGTGGTCGCCGGAGTCGCCGGATTTCCCGCTGCCATTCCCGGGCGGCGCTGAACGCGCGGCAGTTGCTGCACACGCGGCTGGTGATGTGCGACCTGGCGCTTCGTTGGAGGAAGTCTTTTCAACAACGCCGAGCTGGATGAAGCTAGCCCCGGTGGCTCTGCTGCTCTTCGCGGTGACAGCGTTCGCCGCCTGGCAGCTCCTTGGCACTGATGACAACAGCCCGCCAGCGACCAGCACCGTTGGCACATCCGCCCTGTCGACAACCGAGACCAACGGCTCAGCCACACAGCGCCCAGGTGCAGGCGGCGCTGAGGCCAGCCCGACTGGCGGATCTGCGGTGGCGGGCTCGACCAGCCAGGCAACGGCAGACTCAACGGCCACCAATGGCGAAGGCGAAGTCGGTGAGGGCGAGACCGGGACCGGATCATCTGCACCCGGCACCGATGGGACGCAGGCACCGATCGTCGCGCAGACCGTTGACGACGGTGAGTCGCTGGCGGATGTCGCACGGACGTGGGGACTGAACGTCTCGACCCTCGTTTGGGCGAATCCGGACATCGACGATCCGACGGCCCCGCTCGAAGGTGGTACGTCCATTTCGGTCCCAGTCGTCGATGGTGTGACCTACACCGTCCAGGACGGCGACACGCTGGAATCTATCGCGGCGCAGTTTGATGTCGACACATCGGCAATCACGGGTGTCATTCAGAACGGCGTGGCGTCGAGTGCCGATCTGCAACCCGGCTCGACTATCACGATCTACAATGCCCGGCCAGTGAGTCGTCCGACAGTTGCGCACTATACCGTGGCCAAGGGTGATGATCTGTGGAAGATCGCCAGCTTCTACGGCCTGAATCCGGTCACAATCGCCGTGGCGAACGACTTGCCGGACGACTACCTCATCTACCCGGATCAGGTGCTGGTCATCCCGCCGGCAGACGGTATTCTCTACACCGTACAGGCGGGCGAAAGCGTCGAGACGATCGCCGCAGCCTACAACGTCGCAGCAGACGTCATCATCAACTTCCCGTTCAACAATCTGTCCGCCGGACAGACGCTGCAGGTCGGACAGCAGATCCTGATTCCGACGGTCGACCTCTCCAACGCTGCCGGTGGCAAGGGCGGTGTCGATGTTGGACCGGCCCAGGACCCATTCGCGGAGACGGCTCAGGCGACGGGTGCGGCTGAAGCAACGGGAACATTCATGTGGCCGGTCACCGGAACCGTTACGACTGAGTTCGGCGGTGGCCACAACGGCCTCGATATCGCCAACGTCGCCTGGACGCCGATCGTTGCTGCAGATGGTGGCGTCGTGACCTTCTCCGGCTGGAACGAGTTCGGCCTGGGCTACGCCGTAGCGATTGACCACGAGAACGGCTACGTCACGTGGTACGGCCACATGGTCGAGCCTCCGGCAGTGAAGGCAGGCGATCGCGTCAGCCAGGGACAGTGGCTCGGAAGCATGGGCTCGACGGGCAAGTCGACCGGCCCGCACCTTCACTTCGTGGTGCTGCACAACAGCATCTACGAGAACCCACTTCAATACCTGCCATAACGCTGGGGTACCAGGGAGGTGGGCACGAGCGAGACCGGCAGCAGCCGTCTCGCTTGTGCCGATTTCTGCGTGCTGCCCGAATACGCCGTGATAGACTTCTGCGGTGCCCTCCACGTGGACGGTACCTGTTTTCCGCGATCTGACGCGGATTTTTTGATGCTGACCTCGCCTTCATGAGGCGATCATTCTGAGGTTTCCGCACGATGATCCGGCCCCTGAACTACTTCTTTGGCCTCTTCAGTCGGGATCTGGGGATCGACCTCGGGACCGCAAATACGCTTGTCTACGTCCGAGGCAAAGGGATCGTGATCTCTGAGCCTTCCGTCGTCGCGATCGATACCAAGTCCAAGCGCGCGTTGGCCGTTGGTGTTGAGGCGAAGGCGATGGTCGGGAAGACGCCCGAAGCGATCGTCGCGGTGCGACCGTTGAAGGATGGCGTCATCGCCGACTTCGACACGGTCGAGCTAATGCTGCACTACTTCATCGAGAAGGTTCACGTTCAGCGCATCATGGCCCCGCACCCGCGTGTCGTCATCGGCATTCCGTCTGGCGTAACCGAAGTTGAGAAGCGCGCAGCCAAGGACGCGGCGCTCTCTGCCGGCGCTCGCGAGGCGTACACGATCGAGGAGCCGATGGCGGCGGCGATCGGCGCAGGGTTGCCGATCAATGAGCCGGTCGGCAGCATGATCGTCGACATCGGCGGCGGCACAACTGAGGTGGCGGTCGTTTCACTGGGTGGCATCGTCGTCAATCATTCGCTGCGCGTCGCCGGTGACGAGATCGACGAAGCGATCATCCAGTACGCTCGCCGCGACCACAATCTCGTAATCGGGGAGCGGACAGCGGAGAACGCCAAGATCGCCGCCGGATCAGCCTATCCGCTGGAAGAAGAGCGCCGCGTGACATTGCGCGGCCGCGACCTGTTGACCGGTCTGCCCAAGTCAGTCGAAGTCTCTAGCGTCGAGATCCGCGACGCGATCAGTGGGCCAGTGAACATGATCGTCGATACCGTGAAGACCTGTGTCGAAGAGACGCCGCCCGAGCTCGTCGCCGACATCATGGAGCAGGGCATCATCCTCGGCGGCGGTGGCGCACTGCTGTTGGGGCTGGATCGCCGCTTGCAGTCCGAGCTGCGCATGCCGGTGCGTCGAGCTGAGGATCCGCTGACGTGCGTGGCGCGCGGAACCGGGCGGGTCGCCGAGGCGTTGCATCTGTATTCCAGGGCGCTGGCCAGCGGCCAGGAACTCCGGCGAGGGGTTTGAGTCCGGGTGTTTTCCCTGTCAGCTACGGCACGACGCAACCTTGCGGTCATCGCAGCGGTTGTCGTCGCAGCGCTGTTGTTGATGTTCGCCGACACGCGCGGCTTGCTTGATGCTCCGAAGCGCCTGGCCGACAACGTCGTTTCGCCGGTGAGCAGCGCGCTGACTTCGCTTGGCATGGGGATCGGCAAGGACAATCCGGGCGGCGACCCGACGCTGCGCCAGCAGCTCGATGAGGTAACCGCCGAGCGCGACGCGTTGCTGGCGGAGAACGCAAAGCTGAAGGAGCTTTCCAGCGAAGTCGAGAACCTTCGTCAGCAGCTCAACTTCCAGGAATCCCGGCCCGACCTCACCTACGTCACCGCCGAGGTCATCAGCCGCGACCCGGAGAGCCGCGAGAAGTTCGTCATCATCAACCGCGGATCGAACGATGGGTTGCAGATCGGCATGGCCGTCGTCAGCCCCAACTTCCTGGTCGGCCAGATCACTGAGGTTGAAGCGAACCGCGCCAAGGTACTGTTGATTATCGACTCCGGCTTCCAGACGGGCGGGCGGCTGCAGATGGCGCGTGCCGAAGGCATCGTCTACGGGCTCTGGCAGGAGGGCGGGCGCGTCGAGATGCGTCACATTCCGTATGATGTCAACATCGACGATCGCGAGGTTGTCGTCACCTCCGGCAAGTCGGCCGGTATCCCCGAAGGTCTCGTTGTCGGCAAGGTGATGGAAATCAAGAAAAATCAGGCACAGAACGAGACGGTCGTCGAGATCCTGCCGCTGGTCAACTTCGAGAATCTGGAATCGGTGACGGTCATTACCGGCACGACTCCTGCTCAACCACAAGAACAGGCGACACCCGGCACATGACACGCACGATCGATCCACGTTTGCTGCTGGCGACAACGACGAGCAAGGCGCTCACCGTCGGTATCCGGCGGCTTGGTCGTGGTGGCGGCACGGCGCTGCCGGGACTCGTCGCCGGGTATCTCGACCCACGAATGCTCGACAAGCTGGCGCAGCGTCTGCCACTTGGCACGGTGGTCGTTGCGGGCACCAACGGCAAGACGACGACCAGCAGGATGCTCGCGGGCATGCTCGCTGAATCCGGCCATCGCGTGGCCCACAATCGCTCCGGCTCGAACCTGGTGCGAGGCATTTCCGCCGCACTCGCCGAGCAGATGCGCGCGTTTGGCAGCGGCGGACCCGAAATCGGCGTGATCGAGAGCGATGAGAACGCCCTGCCGGAGATCCTGCGTCGAACCAGTCCGCGCGTCGTCGTGCTGCTGAATCTGTTCCGCGATCAGCTCGACCGCTACGGAGAGCTGGAGACCATCGCGTCGCGCTGGCGTGAGGCGCTGCGTACGCTCGATTCGTCGACGACGCTCGTTGTCAACGCCGACGATCCGACACTCGCCGCGCTGGCTGCTGATTCGCCGGCAACGGTCGTGGCGTTCGGCCTGACCGAGGCGACAGCAACGCTCGCAGCACTGCCGCATGCCTCCGACGCCGCTGCCTGCCGCATCTGCGAGTCGCCGTTGCAGTATCATGCACTCTTTCTATCGCATCTCGGCCATTGGCACTGCCCCTCATGCGGCGCCGAGCGCCCGGAGTTGCTGCTCGCCGCGTCATCGATCCGGCTGAATGGCATGCGTGGTCTGACGATGGATATCGAGGATCGACGCGGTCCGGAGGCAACGGTTGCAGGCGATCTGGAGGTCGCGTTGCCGGGTCTGTACAACGCGTACAACGCGCTGGCCGCGACGGCGGCAGCGCGTGTGCTCGGGCTTGAGTTCGAGCCGATCAGCCGCGCGCTGTCCTCGTTCGAAGCCGCATTCGGTCGGCTGGAGCGGGTGACCTATCGCGGCAGGACGTTGACCCTGGCACTGTCGAAAAACCCGGTTGGCTTCAATGAGATCCTGCGCATGATTACTGGCGAGCCATTGCAGATGCCGCTGGTCATTGCAATCAACGACCTTGACGCCGATGGCCGCGATGTCTCCTGGCTATGGGATGTTGACTTCGAAGTGCTGGCCGAGCCACAGCATGAGGCAGCGTGGTTCATCGCAGCCGGTCTGCGTGGACACGATCTGGCAGTGCGGCTGAAGTACGGCGGTATCGCCAGTGAACGCATCAACGACGCGTCCTGCGGTCGCCCGCTCGGCGAGGTGCTTGACGAGGTCATCGACGCTACCCCCAAAGGTAGCGACGTCTTCATGCTGCTGACTTATACCGCCCTGCTGCAACTGAGGCAGGCGCTGGCAGATCGCGGCGTCGTCGAGGAATTCTGGGCGCAGTAGCCTCGGAAGTGGAGCAACATCAATGCAGTTACGAATCGGCTGGCTCTACGGGCACGAGATGAACATCTATGGTGATCGTGGCAACGTCATGGCGCTAGCGCGTCGTGGCGAGTGGCGCGGCCTGGAAACGACCGTCGTCACGATCGGCCTCGGCGATCCGATTGACGTTGATGAAATCGACCTCTACTTCTGGGGCGGCGGGCAGGATCGTGAGCAAATCGCCGTTTCCCGAGATCTGCAGGGCGAAAAGGGCGCAGCACTGCGCGTCGCCGTTGAGGATGGCGCGCCCGTCCTGGCTGTCTGCGGCGGTTATCAGTTGTTGGGGCATTCGTATCACCCACACGAGGGCGACGACCTGCCCGGCATCAGCGCGATCGACGTCACCAGCGAAGCCGGGCACGAGCGCTTCATCGGCAACGTGGTTGTTGATACAGACGAGTTCGATACCCTGGTTGGCTTCGAGAATCACTCCGGGAAGACGCACCTCGGATCCGGCGTCACACCGCTCGGGCGCGTGCGCGTCGGTCGCGGAAACAACGGCACCGACGGCACCGAAGGCGCGCGCTATCGCAATGTTGTCGGCTGCTACCTGCATGGTGCGCTGCTGCCGAAAAACCCGCACCTTGCAGACTGGCTGATCGAGCGCGCGTTAGAGCGGCGCTATGGCGACGTCACGCTCGCCTCCCTCGACAGTACCCTGGAACGACGCGCCCACGACGGCGTCGTCGCCCGCGCCGCTGCGCTGCAGAGGTGAGAGCAGTGTTCCAACCAGTGCTCCGCAACGGTGGAGTGTCGCCTCACAGCGATTACAGCGCCAGCGCTGTCCCTGCTTCAGGGTTTAGCGGCGGCTCTTTCGCCTGACAAGTTCGGTGAGCCCAACCGCTCAATGCGTTGTCAATGTTGAGTTTTCAGATCGGCAGCCTCCCATTTCTTCTGTCATTTCAAGTTCACGCGAGAAATCACGCCTGCGTTGGACTGTGTCAAACGGGCGGGAGGTACGCCCGTTTAGCGACATGGCAACTCTGCAACAGCGATGATTGCCGATCCAACAAACTTCTCGCCGCCAGTCTGCGCTACCCAACTCGCTACATCATCATGACTTGCGTGATGTGATTCACGATGTTGCCATAATACGGCAACGTATTTACACTCGAACGACGCATTTGCGCGACAGTAGAGGGGGTAGCAGATGTCGATTGCGTCAAGTGTCGATCGTGTACGAGATCATCTCTGCTCGAAGGGGATCTACGGCGATGCTGCTGAGCTCTGCGAGATGCGGGGTGATTGCACCTGGGTCGTGACGTGCCCGGACTGCGGGACGAAGTTCACCCTGGATGAGGATGAGCACGAGGAGCTGCTGCGCTGGAGCCAGTCTTCGGGCCAGAGCTGCGGGATTACGGCCTAGCATCATCCGGATTGCCCCATGAGCGCTGGGGGGTGCCGGGCACGAGTGAGAAGTGCGTGTGAATGGCGCGCCATTCGGCGTTCGGTTGGTTGCGTGTGAAAATGACGGTTGCACGTCCGGGCCGGTCGAACGGAGTGCCGTCCTCGGCGTAGCCGGTAGATGTCCACGGCACGATCGCCCATGCCTGTAATCCATCTGGCGAAACACCGCCTTCCAGCGTTTCGGTCAGGAAGGTAAAGTCGGAGATCTTCGGCCAGACGTTGCGCCACTGGTCACGCTCCAGCGCGTCGAGCCCGTGGACGAGCCGCATATGTGTGCCGAATCCGACGACGTCAGGCGAGAACATGGGGCGCGCCGACGCAAAGTCACGTGCGGCGACATAGCTGCCCCAGGTGTCGAACCACGCGCGCAGGGCTGTGAGCGAGTCGTTTGCCATCGGTTAGCTGCCTGATTCCGTTGCGTCAGCTGAGTGATGATGCGGGGTCGAATGCGTCGAGTGTGACGCCTCTTCGGCGCGCTTGTTCCAATGCCAGCCGAGGGCGACGACCGCCAGCACGATGAGCAAGATGACGCCAAGTTCCAGTGGCCGCTCCATGTGGATGATGTCGCGGACGTACTTGTCCTTGAAGAACATCTCCATCGCGGTGTGGACGAGGATCGCTGCGCCGACCAGGTTCAGCCACGGATATCGATCGATCATGCGGGCGATGAAGCTGCTGCCAAACAGCAGGATCGGAATCGACAGCATCAGGCCGAAGATCAACAGGCCGATGTGCCCGTGCGCCGCACCACCGACGGCGAGCATGTTGTCGAGGCTCATCACGACATCAGCCAGGATGATGGTGCGGACGGCTGCACCGAGCGAGTCGGACGCGCGAATATCGCTGTGTTCCGCACCGCTCGGCTTGACGAGCTTGATGGCGATGTAGACGAGCAGCAGCCCCCCGATTGCCTGGAGCAGCGGAACGCCGAGCAGCAGCGCCGCGCCGATGGTGAAGAGAATGCGGAGCACAACCGCCCCGCCACCACCGAGGATGATCGCCTTCTTGCGTTGCTCAGCCGGAAGTCGACGCGACGCCATTGCGATAACGACCGCATTGTCGCCGCTCAGGACGAGGTCGATCGCGATGATCGACAGGACCTTCGTAATGAAGTCAAGCTCCACGAACTCATTGGCCTAACGTGAGTAATGCGAATGGACAGGTGACAGGACACCTGCATCTATCATACGCAAATGGTTCATCGCATCGCGATGGAGTATGTCATGTGATGTAGGAGAGCTACCGACCACGATCGTATGGATCGTCCTCGTACTCAGACTCGCGGCGGCGATAATCTGCCGCCATTGCGGCCTCTGTCTCACGGCTCGACGATCCCAGATAGTGCATCGACGCAGCGCCGAGCGTGATCAGATCGCCGTCGCGCAGAGGGCGGTTCGTCACGATGTCGCCATTCACGCGCGTGCCGTTGCGGCTGCCATTGTCGTGGATTTCGTGGCGACCGTCGGGCCGCTCAACGATGTCGGCGTGGTAGGCGGAGACAGTCGGATGATCGAGCACAATCTCGTTGTTCGGGTAGCGCCCGATCCGCATGCGTTGCTGATCGAGCGGGATTTGCTCGCCGTTGATGAGCAGGCGCGCCGGAACGCGCGGGGATTCGACTGACTGCGGGCGGCTGCCGAAGAGGCGGTCCCAGAAGTCCGCTACGCGTTCGACGATGTGGGGGCTGTTCATGGCCACTGGTGCAGCTGCGACGAAGAAGATCGCCGCGCCAGAAACGATTCTGAATGGATCTGCTCGGTGCTGCTCGGCGAACCGGAAGAGCCAGACAAGTTGGGCAAGCCAGATGAGGACAGCCACAACAAGTATCACCGTCAGGAGCGTCAGTCCGCTCATCCGCCGCTGCCTCCCCAACCGTCGTTGCATTTCAAACGAATGTCGCGCGTCAAACCTCAGCGGCATCGGACGGGCACAATGTGCCATCCCCTACATGTCCGAGCCTGACGACGCGCTGCCGTGTGGCTAGTATAACCGCTGATGGCCGAGATGTGTCGGAGTGTCACGCCGAATTTCGATGCTTCGCAGATCAGGCTCCGACAAGCACGAGGTTCTGGGCCGGCGTGTAGGTCGTCGAGAAGTCCTCCGATATGACGTTGTCGCCCTGAATGACGCGGCGCGTGACGGTCACATCAAAGCCGTCCTGCGCTGATTCGACCGCGCGCTGGTTGCCGACCGGCAGGGTGTCGGTCTCCTGATAATGAATGGTCGGGTCAGCTTCAACGACGTTCGTCACTACTGGTGGATCGACCTCAACGCTCCACGGTAGCGGTGCGCCATAGATATTGACCGTCAGGTCCTGCCCGTCGGCGTACACCTCCAGCAGTACCGGTGTCGGTCCGTCGTTCGTCCAGCGCATGTCCAGCCCGACCGTCGACTCGACTGCCGCGTCGATACCGACATTGCCCTGATAGGCATAGCGCGGGATCCAGTACGAGTGACTTGCGCGCTGGTCGATGCGGAAGCCACTGTAGAAGACGGGCTGGAAGACGGTCGTCGCGACCTGACAGATGCCGCCCGCCTCGGCCGGAACCGTAGTGACCTGGCCGTCCGTCTCGGCGATGCCATAGGCGATCTGCCAACCTGCTTCGAGCGTCGTCGGGCCGACCTCCGAGTTGAACGAGAACGTCTCGCCCGGGAAGACGAGCGCACCATTGAGCAGACTTGCGGCCAGCTCGATGTTGTGGGCGCGTTCGGCAAGGCCGCCGCCGTAGGTCGTGCTGGAGCTGGCCAGCAGTGTCGATACGTCGATTGATGCGAAGTCGGCTGGTTGCTCGGGTGGATCGATCAGCGCAACTGGCAGATCGACCCGATTCGCATCGGAGTTGCCGGTGAACGCGTCCTTGATCAGCGTGTAGGCGGCATCCTCGTCGAGGTCTTTGCCAGCCTGAGCGTCGCGGGTTTTGACCAACGTCCCGCCGTCACCCCACCAGGCGCGGGCGCTCTTGGGCGTCGAATCGGTGCCAATCGAGATTTCGCGGACGACGTCGTTGAGCCACTGTTCGTCGAGATTGAGGACTGCCGGGTTGCCGTCAGCGGGCTGCGTCAGCGACAGATGGATGGCGATCAGGTCGGGCGTGAGTGTCCAGGTTTGATCGGCTGCGACGATCTCAATTGGTGCGTCCCAGATGCGGGTCAACTGGTCGCGTGCGTCGACGTACTGGGCAAGGATGGCCGGCGGAGCGTCTTCTGTAATGACGAGGGCCGCTGTGTCCGCCCCGCTCGCCAGGGCGTTCATGATCGCAGCGTCGGACGCTGCAATGTCGAGCGACCGGCCGACGACCGGAGCGACCCAGGTCACGCCGGATGGAGCGACTTCGAGCTGCCCGTCAACGCGCGATTGCTGGATTGCTCCTGCGAGCGACTGCAATTGCTGATCGAGAAGTGCTCGATCAACGCCGATGCGGTTCTGTCCCACGACATACGGGTCGTCGCGGAAGCGCCAGAGGATGCCGAGTCGCGATGGGCCGACGCCCTCATGCCCGACCTCGAGCGCGTCGTCAACGATGGTGTTCGCGTCGACGGTCAGTCCGAGATCGGCGGCGGATACGGTCCACGAATTGTCGCCATCAGTCAGGGTGAGCGGCTCCGACATCTGAGCATTTGCGGCAGTCGAAACGGCGGCGAACGCCTCATCGCGAGTCATACCACTCAGATCTACGCCGAGCGCCTCCACGCCAGTGCGCACTTTGCCCTGCCCCGCCAGTTGCACGCCGACGATACCGGCGATGAACAGCAGGAGGATGCCGATCGCGGCGAGCCAGGCGATACGCTCAAGGCGGAGGAGATTTGGATCGTGGCCCTCGCGCTGGTTTCCGCCGGGGCGAACCCGTTCGGCGGTATTCAGGAGCTTGCGGAACGGGGATGGAGCAGTTGACATAGGAGATGGGCATCCAATGTTGGTGCGATGCGGAACGAATCTGCGATCTCAAAAGTCGGCGGCTGCGGCGAGGTATTGCCGCAACGCCGCCGAAGTGTACCGCAATGGGTCGCGCGCAAGGTTTTTGCGCTTAGCCTTCGCGTCGCAGGATCGGGCGCGTCAGGCAGGTCGGCCCGCCGGTGCGATTGTGCGAGATCTCGTCACCTGCGTAGGTGATGACCGTACAGCCCGCCGCGCGCATCCGTTCAGCGCTGACTGTGTTCTCACGCAACACGACGCAGTGGCGGGGACCGAGCGCCAGAACGTTGCAGCCTTGCGTCTCGAACTCTTCGTCAGGGATCTCGACCATCTCGATGCCACGTTCTTCGAGAAGCTGAACGAGCGCAACTGCCATGAGCGGGCGATACACGACCGCCAGGTCGTCGTCGAGCATGCTGATCATTGAAAGCAGGTGCAGGCATTCGGCTGGACCATGCCAGTAGGGCAGGTCGAATGCGATGACTTCGACGCCGGATGGCGCGAGGATGTCCCGCATCTGCTGGATGCCGGACTCGTTGGTGCGGTAGCCTCGTCCGATCGCCAGCGTCTGCGCATCGATCCAGAGGCAATCGCCGCCCTCCAGCGTGCCCGGCGCTTCGATGCGTCCGGCGATTGGTACGCCGATGTCGGCCATCGTGCGCTCGGCAAGGTCGACTTCCGCCTCACGGAGCGGCTTGCCCATTCGCGACAGCACTGCGCCGGCGTTTGTCGTGAACACGGGGTCAAAGCCGAAGATGCCGTCCTGCAACCGGGCGTCATCGATCTCGCCAGTGATGACTTCAACTCCAGCGTCGGTGAGGATGCGTCGGAACGCGGCGTGCTCCTCGACGGCCAGGGCGTGATTCATCGGGTGAAGATAGCTGAACTCCTCCCAGGAGACCGATGGATCAGGCGGGACCGGTGGATAGACGAGCACCCGCTCCAGCTTGCCCGACATCGTGTTTCCGCCCCAAACCCGATCTGTCATCGAATTCCCCCTTTGACCAGTCATCATGCCCACATCGTTGCAACGGTATCAGGCGATTCCGTGTTTTTGCGAATCGTCGCTCACGGCGTCTCAGTTCCACTTCAGCCCGCTGCGATTGCTCCAGTATGTAGCCGGGCTTTCGGCCAACCTTGCCAACGCGACTCGTGCGTCGTCATCGAGCCGAATCATGCATGCGCCGACGTTCGATTCGAGCTGTGCGGTCGTCGCTGCGCCAGAGAGGACGCAGTCGATCCAGTCGTTGTCCAGTACGGCAGCCAGCGCCAATTGATCGATTGTGCAGCCAAGGCGCTCGGCTTGCTCGTTGAGAACTTCTCGCGAAGCGGCGAATTCGGGGTAGTCGTTGCGGTTGGTCAGACGTCCGTTGCCCAACGTCTCCTTGGCGATCACGGCCAGGCCCGCTCGATGTGCGTCCGCCAGGATGTCGGAGAGTGACGGTTCGAGGATATTCCAGGTCGCTTGGACAGCGGAGAAAAGCCGCGTGCTGTCGCGCTGAATGTCCAGCGCGCGTTCGAGCGTTTCGCGCGAGCTCGCGCCGCTCAGCGACAGGCCGATGGCCCAGCCACGCTCGGCGCGCAGGGCGGCCAGCGCGTCGAGAACGTCGCTACGGTCGAGGACGCCGGAATCGATGGTCGCTGAGTGGATCTGATACAGATCGATCCAGTCGCCGAGTGTTGCGGCAGACTCGCCAATCTGGCGTTGCAGCGTCGGTAGCGTGTGGTCCTTGACCTCGTGGATGTCGGCATCGATGCGCCAGTCCGCTGTGTAGGTGTAGCCCCATTTCGAGCCGATCGTGATCTGGTCGGGCCGAATCTCGCGGGTCGTGAGCCAGTGAGCGAGGAACTCTTCGGCGCGACCGTATGAGCGCGCGGCGTCGAAGTAGCGGATGCCGGCATTCCAGGCAGCGTCGAGGACGGTAGCGGCGTGATCGCGCATTGCTGCCACATCGTAGTTGCGGTCGAGGTCGCTCGCGTGGCCGAGGTTGACATAGCCCGGCCTGCCCAGCGCCGCCAGACCCAGCCCAATCCGCGTCAGGCGTAGCTCACTCAAACCGGCAGTGCGCGTCTCCACGTCAATCTCCTGTAGCAGCTGGAACGCGCCGAGCGTCCTGCGCGCCGAGCTCTTGCTGCAGATGGACGAAGCGCACCAGCGTTGAGCGTCGCAGCAGGCCGACCAGCTCACCGTCGGCGAGCACCGGTAGTTGGTCGATGTCGTGCTCCGACAGCAGACGGAGTGCCGTCTCGACGCTGTCCGTTGGCGCGACCGAGTGGACGCGTTCGCGCGGCGTCATGATCGCCCGCACGACCGTCTGGTCCCACTGCTCGCGCGGGATGGAGCGCACATCGGAAATCGTTACGATGCCCTCGAACCAATCGTTGGTCACCACCGGCGCACCGCGGACGTTGCGCGCCAGAAACCAGTCGTCAACCAGCTCATTCACACTCAAACCGCTGCGAACGACGACCGGCGCGGTATCCATGACGTCGGACACGACGTGCCCGGCCAGCAGCTCGCGAAGCTCGACGTCACGATAGCCGCCCTGCGCGGCGTTCTGCATGAACCAGCCGAGAGCGATGTACCAGAGGCCGTTGATCAGGTTGCCGCTGAGGGCCGAGATGATGCCGAGCATAAAGAAGAGCGTGCCGACCAGCGTGCCGATGACGGCGACGATGCGGGTGGCGCGACGAACGTTCCCGGTGATCTTCCAGAGGATTGCCCGCAGAACACGACCGCCGTCGAGTGGGAATCCCGGGATGAGGTTGAAGACCGCCAGGATCGCGTTGACGACCGCGAGGTAACCCAGCAGCGCTCCGAGCTGTTCATTCGCGTCGCGCAGCAAGTACCAGAGCCCGCCAAAGAGTCCGGCCAGGCCGAGCGACGCGAGCGGCCCGGCGATGGCAATGGCGAACTCTTCGCCCGGCTCATCGGAGTCTTCCGAAAGCTGGGCAACGCCGCCGAAGATGAACAGGGTGATGCTGACGACCTCGATGCCGCGTGCCTGCGCAACGAACGAGTGGGCCAGCTCGTGAACCATGACCGACGCGAACAGCAGGATGACTGTTGCGACACCGACGACCCAGTATTGCGTGCGCGACCAGCCCTCGAACTGTTCCGGGAACTGTCCCTCGGCCAGCAGATACGAGAAGATGACCAGCACAATAAACCAGCTGTAATGGATGCCAAGACGTATGCCACGTATCGAACCTATGCCGATTGACGCATCCATCTGGACTCATCCCTTCGCGTCAGCAGGTACGAATGTGTCGTCGGGATACGTACGATCGCAGCATACACGCCACACGTCAATGGTGAAGCGCAGACCATCTACGGTACTATAGTGAGGACTAATCACGATGTGACTAGCGAATGGATGGTGCCCGATGGCCGTCGAAATGGTCTTGCTCGGATTGCTGCGCCAGGGGCCGCGGCATGGGTACGACCTGACGCGTGAGTTCTCTCCGGACACCGTCCTCGGCGACATCGTCCACCTCGAGCCAAGCCTGCTGTATGCCAACATCAAGAAGCTTGAGCGCGAAGGGCTTGTCCAGTCCAACGTCCAACCCCAGGGGACGCGACCTCCGCGCCGCATGCTCGAGCTTTCTCCGCAAGGCGAGGAGGCGCTCGACAAATGGCTCGCTGCGCCGGTTGAGCGCACGCGGGACCTCCGGCTGGAGTTCCTGATGAAGCTCTACATCGTCCGCTTGATTGGCCAGGGAGACGCAGCAAAGCTCATCGAAGATCAGCGCGAGGTGTGCAAAGGCTTTGTGTCGTCGCTGCGCGGGCAGCTTGAAGGGGAGCGTGACGAGTTTCGGCGTCTGGTACTCGAGATGCGGCTGGCGCAGAACACAGCTCTGTTGCAATGGCTCGATCAAGCGTCCCAGCACGTGGTGGCGTGATGCGCGGGGCCACCAATGAGTGAGGTAGCACCAGCATCAAGCACGACCGGACAGTCAAACGGCTGGCGTCGATTGACGGTTGCGTCGCCAACATGGGTGCTGCTGGCGCTCGCCAGCGTGGCGCTCATCGTATTTCTGGCGCTGCCGCTGGTCGCGATCTTTATTCGCGGGATTCCAGCCGGAGCCCTGACCGCCGCGCTCGACAACGAGGTTGTCCGGCAGGCGCTGACGCTCTCGGTCGTAACCACCTGCATTTCCCTGGCGCTGGTGCTGGTGCTCGGTACACCAGTTGCCTATCTTCTGGCGCGCTACCGTTTTCGCGGTCATCAGCTGCTGGATACGCTGGTAGATCTGCCGATGGTGCTGCCACCGGCTGTTGCTGGCGTCGCGCTGCTGATGGCATTCGGTCGGCGCGGCGTTCTGGGTCCGTTTCTCTCGGACATCGGCATTGAAATCCCGTTCACGACGCTGGCGGTCGTGATCGCTCAGACGTTTGTCGCGGTCCCGTTCTACGTGCGGTCGGCGCGGGCCGGGTTCGAGTCGATCGATCCGGGTCTGGAGGAAGTTGCCGGGACGCTCGGCGCGAGCCGGATGACGATCTTCCGCACCGTGACGATCCCGTTGGCGCTTCCGGCGCTGCTGGGCGGAGCCGTGATGGCGTGGGCGCGCGCGCTCGGCGAGTTTGGCGCGACGCTCATGTTCGCCGGTAACTTCGCCGGTCGGACGCAGACGATGCCGCTGGCTATTTACCAAACGCTTGAGTCGGGCAAGCTCGACTCAGCGCTGGCGCTCTCGATCATCCTCGTCGTCGTGTCGTTCACGGTTCTGTTTGTATTCAAGTACCTCGTTCGGCGCAGCGCCGGACATGTCCCACCGGAAGTGACGCCACGTGCTTAAGGTCAACATGCGGAGACAGCTCGCGCTGTTTGCGTTGGAAGTCTCGCTCACCGTCGACAACGGCATCCTTGTGCTCTTTGGTCCGTCCGGCGCGGGCAAGTCGATGCTGCTCCGCACGATCGCTGGTATCGAGCGCGCCGATGCCGGGATCATTGAGCTGGGTGGCCGCGTGCTGCTCGACACCAGCCGTGGGATCAATCTCGATTCGCGTCAGCGCCGGGTCGGCTATGTGCCGCAGCAATATGGGCTGTTTCCTCATTTGAGTGCGGTCGATAACGTCGCCTATCCGATGGTCGCCGGTCGCGGTGCGCGGCGAGCTGAGGCGCGTGCGCGAGCTCGCGAGCTGCTCGATATGGTGGGAGTCGCCAACCGCGCCGACGCGCCGCCGTCGCGACTGTCCGGCGGGCAGCAGCAGCGCGTCGCGATCGCCCGCGCGGTCGGCGCTGATTCCGAGGTGCTGCTGCTCGACGAGCCGCTTGCCGCACTGGATGCACCCACGCGGCACGAGCTCCGCGAACTCCTGCGGCGACTGCAGCGCGAGCTCGCAGTGCCGGTCATCTTCGTAACACGATCTCGAGGAGGCTGTGTCAGTCGGAACGGCGATGGCGGTGATGGCGGAAGGTCGGGTGCGCCAGATCGACACCGTCGCTCGTGTCCTGGATGCGCCCGTTGATCGGCTGGTCGCTGATCTTGTGCAAGCACGGAACGTATTGCCGGGTGACCTGGAGCGCGACGAGGGCACTGCATTCGTCGCTACGGACATTGGTCGTCTGCGCGCAGCAACCCCGCACGACGCCGGATTGGTCGACGTCATCATCCGGCCCGACCTGCTGCGGCTCTCAACAGACGCTCAGGCGAACGGGCACGACACACTGCTGGACGGCACGGTCGTCGATCTGGTCGACTACGGAACGCGGGCGACGGTGACGCTCGCTATCGGGGACGGCCGGCTCGAGGCAGGTGTAACTCGCGGCGATATGCGCCGACTGGCTATCGGACGGGGTGATCGCTTGCGGTGCATCATTCCAGCAGATGCTGTCCACGTTGTTGATCGGCTGGAAGGCGCGGCTAGTCCTTCCGCCTGAGGACGGCGATCGAGCGACCCGCCAGCGAATAACTCTCGCCAACTCGATATTCCTCCGGCTTGCCAACTCCGTCTACCTCGGACGTATCGAAGATGTGTTCCCAGACCACGTCGGGCTTGAAGCCCGGCATGACAAAGTCGATCGGCTGGTCGTATGCAGAGAGCAGAATCAGCAGCGTGTCATCGACAATCGCGTCGCCGTTCTCGTCCACTTCGTTCAGCGCATCGCCACCGAGACGCATACCGAGCGACTTGATCCAGCCTTCCTGCCATTCGGTATCGCTCATTTCGCCACCGTCCGGGCGAATCCAGGTGATGTCGCGCACGTCTGAGCCCTGAACCCGACGTCCCTGGAAGAAACGGCGGCGGCGGAGGACCGGGTGCTTCTTCCGAAAGGCGATCAGATCGCGAACGTAGGCGAGCAGAATCGTGTCTGACTCGGTCAGGTTCCAGTCATACCAGGAGATGTCGTTGTCCTGGCAGTAGGCGTTGTTGTTGCCGTGCTGGGTACGACCGATTTCGTCGCCGCCGGTCAGCATCGGCACGCCCTGCGAAAGCAGCAGCGTCGCCAGCAGATTGCGCTGCTGCTGGGCGCGTAGCGCGACGATCGCCGGATCGTCGGTCGGCCCTTCAGCTCCGCCGTTCCAGGAGATGTTGTCGTTGGTGCCGTCGCGGTTGTCTTCGCCGTTGGCCAGGTTGTGCTTGTCGTTGTAGGAGACGAGGTCGGCCAGGGTGAAGCCATCGTGGGCGGTGATGAAGTTGATGCTCGCGTAGGGCTTGCGACCGTCGCTCTGATACAGATCGCTCGATCCGGTCAGACGGTAGGCGAGGTCGGCCATCTTGCCCATGTCACCGCGCCAGAAGTGGCGCACCGTGTCGCGATACTTGCCGTTCCACTCGGTCCACAGCACTGGGAAATTGCCGACCTGGTAGCCGCCCTCGCCGACGTCCCACGGCTCGGCGATGAGCTTCACCTGCGAGATGACCGGGTCCTGATGGATGATGTCGAAGAACGCGCTCAGCCGATCGACGTCGTGCAGCTCGCGAGCCAGCGTCGCTGCCAGATCGAAGCGAAAGCCATCGACATGCATATCGTTCACCCAGTAGCGTAGCGAGTCCATGATGAGCTGCAGGACCTGCGGGTTACGGGCGTCGAGCGAATTACCGGTGCCGGTGTAATCGACATAATAGCGGGGATTGTCGGCATCGACGCGGTAGTAGGTTGGGTTGTCCAGACCGCGCAGGCTGAGCGTCGGCCCGAGCTCGCTGCCTTCGGCAGTGTGGTTGTAGACGACATCGAGGATGACTTCGATGCCTGCTGCGTGTAGCGCGCGAACCATGTGCTTGAAGTCGTAGACCTGTCTACCTCGGTCGCCGCAGGCGTAGCGTGCTTCCGGCGCGAAGTAGGTGAGGGTGTTGTAGCCCCAGTAGTTCGACAGGCCGCGCTCGACAAGGCGATGGTCGTCGAGGAAGCCGTGTACCGGTAGCAGCTCGACAGCGGTGATTCCGAGATCCGTCAGATACTTGATCGCAGCTGGGTGGGCGAGGGCAAGGTAGGTGCCCCGTATATCTTCGGGGATTTCAGGGTGCGTCGCGCTGAAGCCTTTGACGTGCGTTTCGTAGATGATCGAGTCCTGCCACGGGATCCGCAGCGGCGCATCGTCTCCCCAGTTGAACGCTGGATCAATCACCACGGCCTTGGGCATGCCCCAGGCGTCGTCATTGGCATCGAACGACAGATCCTTATCAGGATGTTGTGGTTCATATCCGAAGACCGGCGCGTTCCAGTCGACGCGTCCAGTGATCGCCTTTGCGTATGGATCAATCAGCAGCTTGTTGGCGTTGAAGCGTAGCCCGCGCTTCGGAGCGTATTCGCCCTCAGCGCGAAACCCATAGAGCTGTCCCGGGCCGATGTCGGAGAGCCAGATATGCCAGACGTGTGCGGTCACTTCGGTCAGCGAAACGCGCTCGGTTTCGTGAGTGGGATCGTCTAGGTTGAACAGACAGAGAACCATGCCCTGGGCGTTTTCCGAATAGATGGCAAAGTTCGTCCCACGTCCATCCCAGGTCGCACCGAGTGGATACGGCGATCCCGGGCGTTGCTTGCGGCTCAATCAGCACTCCTCACGATCCATCAATCCTGATGAGATTGAATCACTGACCGGCAGGCGCGCAAGATCGGGACACACGAAAACGGGACGAGCGTCTGCGCCCGTCCCGTCATCCTGCTGTCGCTTGCATCGGTCTACCTCTGGAAGAGCGTGGTCCACTTCCGGTTGCCGCGCAGCCTTGCGAGCTCCTGGCGGTTGTAGTCGAGCAGCTTATCTGCGGTATACGGATCCATGAGTGTTCCCTTCACCTCATCAACGAGACGCCTGTTGACGTTCCGCGTCCTTGCGGATCGGGCGGCGACGTTGCCGCTCACCGTCTGATACAGAGGATAGGGTTCGGCTCGCATCCGCACGCCGTCAGTCCGGATGGCTTTCTACCTGTCCTGGGGAACAGCAATGAGCCTGTCACTCCGGCTCGTTGCGAGCGAGCGAGCGCTGATCTGTCTTGTTTGGAGACAATGGCGTATTCTAGCCCGCGAACCTGTGACTCCACACGAGGGATGTGTCTGCCCATGACCGAACCTTGCCTCCCACCGCTCGATGACGGCTCACCGCGCACCATTGCGCCGACCGATATTGCGCGATTCGCACGACTGAACCAATGCGAGCGCTACCTGCGCTTTCGCCTCCATGAGCGCGAGCATGGTTCAGGGTTCCTCAATGACTACGGTGTGCGGGCGCAAACGATTCCGTTGCTGTTCCCGCGCTCGGGGCAGGAGTTCGAGGATCGGATCGAGCGTGAAGCTGCCGCTGTTCTGCCGACTCATAACTTCCGCCCACCACAAACACGCGGCCTGGCCTGGACTGACAACAACGCCGAGGTCGTCGAGCTGGCTCGGACGCTGCCGGCAGGTGAGACACTGTTGCTCTTCCAGCCGCGGCTGCAGGCGGATGTCAAAGGCTGGCGTATGCGGGGCGCGGCTGATCTGCTGCGCATGACGCGGGACGAACGCGGCAGGCTGTCGGTCATCATCGCCGACATGAAGTCGACCCGCGCCACGAAGATCGACCACCGGCTGCAGGTCGCCTTCTATCACGAGATGCTGTCAGCGATCTTCCGTGATGCTGGTGTCGATCTGGCCGGGATCGAGTTGGCGATCCTCTACCGTGGCCCGTCCAGCCCCGACCCGGCCTTGACTGAGGCCGAGCTTGATGCGCTTGACCAGCAACGACACGAAGCGAACGAGCTGTTTGGCACCAGCGACGGGTTTCTGGAGATCGTTCTTGATCCGCAGCACTATATCGGTGCGGTCGAAGATCTCGTCACCAGCGAACATTCGGTGGCGCGCAGGGTCGCGGCGCTCCCGTTCGAGGATGTTCCGTTTCACATTGGTCGGCAATGCGATAGCTGCATCTTCAATGAGTACTGCATGAAGTGGTCGCACGAGCACAGCGATCTGTCCGGCATCCCACATCTCACGATGAACGACAAGAAGGCGCTGCAGCAGATCGGGATTCGGTCGGTCGATGATCTGGCGGCGCTGAAGGTGCCGCTAGACGGCGATTCTCGGACGCTGGTACCCGCACCGGGCAGCGAACGCCTCGCCGAGCTGGCATCGACGACCTGGCCAGTCGGACCGCGACTCGACGAGATGATTCTCCGAGCCCGTAATTACCGTTCGCGCTGGAGCAAGGACATCGACCGGCCACCGTCTTTCATCCCCAACAAGGGCTATGGATCGCTGCCAGCCAGCAGTCCCGAGCAGCATGCGAATCTCGTCCGCATCTACGTCGACGCGCAGGGCGACTACCTGCATGACCGCGTCTACATGCTGGGCGCGCTGGTAGTCGGCGCGGAGGACGGTGAGGAGCAGGAGGAGCGGCGACGGGTGATCGTTCGCATCACCGATGGCCCGCCGGACACCGAGGCTGCCGAGCAGCGTCTGCTGGTGGACTGGATCAGTGCCGTTCTCCGCGCGGTCGTAGAGGTGGCAGCGCCGGATGCCAACGGCGAGCTGCGTGCGCCAATCCACCTGATCTTCTGGGATAGCCTCTCGCAGACGCTATTGCTGGACGGGTTGGCGCGGCACTTCCGCTCGGTTATCGATGCAACGGCGCTCTACGATTTCATGACGCAGATGGCCGGTTACGACTCGGCGATCAGCAGCTTCCTCTCCGACGAAATTCGCCAGCATCGCAACTACCCGTTTGTCTGCCAGTCGCTGCAGTCGGTCGCCGCCTGGCTTGGCTTCAACTGGAACGAACCGGAGCCATATCGATCGATCTTCCGGAACCGTCTGTTCGATTACTGGGGTCGTTTCAATCAGGAGGACGACACCTCGTGGTACATGAATCGTGCTCGGTTCAACAGCCAGATCCCGCTGGAATATGCGTACGGCGCCTGGGATGATCTGCCGACTGACAGCGCTGGCTGGGAGGCGAAGCGCTATCGCGCGGTTGTACCCGCGCAAGTCATTGGCTTCGAGCAGCGGCGGCTGGAGGCACTTGAGCACATCGCTCACGATCTGCCGGCCAACCGCGATACAACCAAGTCATCGTTCCTGCTGCCGGAACTGCACACCATCGAGGGCAAGGCGCACACGCTGGCCGCTGCGTTGAAGGAATTCGTTTCGATTGAGCGTTTCGTAGAGCTGGCGAACTGGCGTGCTGAGCGCGCGCCGGCTCCGGAGAAGCGTGTGTTGTCGGGCGTGACACTGGTCGTGCGCTACGTTGCAGCCGATCAGGAGCCCGAAGTGCGCATCACGATCGCCGAGAACAACCGTCGCGCAGTGTTGCGCGACAAGCTCTACAGCGAAGCGCAGGCGCTTGCCGAACCGGGTGAGGCGGTCAAGCTGACCAGCGAGCAGAACAAGGCAACCAAGCTGACGCTCGAAGGTGTCCGTGTGCGCTTCCGTGTTGAGGTCGAGGACACCGACTGCGGGCTGGACGAGGCGCTGACGCTGGCCGGCTTGCGGACCGGCGCGACCGTGCTGATCAATGCGCGGACTGAGATCGACAGTCGTCCGGAATCGAACAACCGCGAATACACTCCGACCGCGAAAACGATGCTCTACGCGATGCGCGGACGATTGGCCGGGATCAGCGTCCAACGCAACGCAGACGATCGCGCTGTCGCCGCATGGGCGCTCGTCGATCTGGAAGAAGGTAATCGCCGCGGTACCGATGGGTTCATCTTTACGACGATGCTTGCCCGGAAGCGCGGCTTCGACGACGGTCGCCTCTACACGCTCGACGGAGACCCGAACGACTGGTCCGGCTCGCACTCAATGGGCTTGATCGGCGCGATCGAAGACGGCGGGCACAACACGCTCTACACATGGCTGGATGGTGACCTACCGGAAGCTGCCAACTGGCCCGCAACAGCGCAGGCCGGCCAGCGGCGCTTCGTGGATGGCCTCATCGCATTGCATGACGCCGGGTTGCTCGCCGACTTCGAACCGAGCAAGTTGGAGTACATGCGCGATCACGGCTGCGATCCGGTGCTGATCGTGCAGGGGCCGCCGGGCACCGGCAAGAGCTACTCGACCGCGTTTGCCGTGCTGGCACGCATGCAGGGCGCGATGGAAGCGGGCATGACGTACAGGGTTGCCGTCTCATGCCACACCCACGCAGCGGTTGATGTCCTGCTCGGCAAGCTGGCCGAAGTTCAGCAGCAGCTCGACGAGATCATCGCCGGTCATCCCGGCATCGCGTCGGAGTATTTTCATCCCGACATCACCAGCGTGCCGCTCTTGCGCTTTGCCGGAAACGACGAGCCTCCCGCGTCGGTCCGGCAGATTCCGCCCGCCGACAATCGAAACTATCGCGGCCCAAAGAACTGGAATCAGGTCGCGGACAACGGCTACTGCGTCGTCGGCGCGACTCCGGTTGGATTCCGGCGGCTGGTGGTCGAGAAGTTCCAGACCAAAAATTTGTGTGGGCAGACGCTGTATCAATGCCTGATCATCGACGAAGCGTCGCAGATGAACTTGCCGCTGGCGATGATCGCGGCGCTGGCGCTGGCCCCGGATGGACAGCTGATCGCGGTTGGCGATCACCGGCAAATGCCGCCGATCGTCAAGCACGACTGGTCGCGCGAGCGTCGCCGCACCTTCCAGGAGTACCGGACCTACGCGTCGCTGTTCGAGACGCTGCAGGAGCTCGATGTCCCGACCATCCGCTTCAGCCGCAGTTTCCGACTGCCTCGTGACGTTGCCGAGTTCCTGCGTCGTGAGATCTACTCACGCGACAACATTGACTTCCACTCGAACGAGACCGCGACCCTGCCGGAGATGGACGGGCTGGAGGGTCTGGCCGCGGCGGTGCTGCATCCCGACTACCCGATCATCGTCGTTGTCCACGGAGAGGACCGCAGCCAGCTGCGCAACGAGTTTGAGCAGACGCTAATCACGCCGCTGTTGGAGACACTGGCGGACAGATACAACCTCGACTGCCGGACCGGGCTGGGCGTCGTCGTGCCGCACCGCGCCCAGCGTGCGGGGTTGCAGGAGGCGTTGCCGGTTCTTTCCGAGCGCGACGACGACGGCATCATCACGCGCTCAGCAGTCGACACCGTCGAGCGCTTCCAGGGCGACGAGCGCAAGGTGATCGTCTACAGCGCGACCGAGAGCGACCCGCAGTACCTTGTCACGGCCAGCAAGTTCCTGATGGACCCACGGCGGTTGACGGTCGCACTGAGCCGCGCGCGCCGCAAGGTCATCGTCGTCGCCGCCCGGACAGTTTTCGGCATCTTCTCCTCCGACGAAGAGACGTTCGACAACGCCCAGCTCTGGAAGAACCTGCTGCGCCGCGAGTGCACCGAGCTTATCTGGAGTGGCGCGGTTGATGGCACCGACGTGCAGGTGTGGGGTAGTGGTCGCCCTGAGGACGAGATCAACAGGAACGATAACCGGGCAGCCGCGAACCAGTCTTGACAACGCATGATTGTCGATCACGCCAAGCGGATCAATTCAGGCGCTGTTGACCTCATCAACGATGAACCAGCAGGTGCCAACTGCAATCGCAGGTCAGGTTCGAACCGAAGGGGGTTGGTGTGCGGAAAGTCATGTTCCTTGATGAGTCCGGTGATCACAGCTTGAGCATCATCGATCCTCAGTATCCGCTTTTTGTGCTCGGTGGGGTCATTGTTGATCAGGACTATGCAACGGGTGAGATGGAGGAGCGCGTACGGCAATTCAAGCTTGATCTGTTCGGGCGTGACGACATCATCTTGCACACAGCCGACATCACGCGAAGCAAAGGGGCGTTTTCGAAGATGCGCCATACTGTGTTTCGCGAACAGTTCTATTCGAATCTCAACGAATTGATTCGTTCACTCGACTTTCAGGTAATCGCGTGCGTCATTCGCAAAAATGAGCATTACGAGCGCTATGGGCTTGATGCGATCGACCCGTACATGTTGAGTCTGAATGTCCTTGTGGAGCGTTTCTGTTTTGAGATTGGTGAAACGCCGAGTGGTGGCCTGATCGTTGCCGAAAAGCGCAACCCCACACTTGACCACCAGCTTGAGATAGGATGGCTGAACCTGCGAGTCCAAGTACGCGCTATATGAAGAAAACGATCAGTGAACAATCGTTGCACTGAATACGCGCTCAAAAAAGGACAATATTGCTGCGCTACAAATCGCTGATCTCGTCGTTTCGCCAGTTGGCCGATATGTCCTTGGGAAAAGCCCGCAAGAGGATTGGAATATCATTGAGTCGAAATTGCGACACCGCAATGGATCGTATTCCGAGCAGGACTGTTATTCTTCCGCAGGATAAATGATAAGGCCAGGACCCGCAATGGCAGTTCCCAGCCTCTATACTGAATGATAACACACGGGTCAACGCGTCGGCAGATCGTTTGTGTGTTGTGCAATGGTGAAATTGCTGGTGGCAAGATCGGCCCAACCGCCACCAGCATCCCTAGCTGCACCAATCTAATCCAGCGCAGCCATCCGCGTTCGCTCCTCGTACTCATCCATCTCGATCGTCTGCACGACGTATCCGGCACCTTCGCCGGTCGATGCGGCGTTGACGTTGCCGAGCGCGTCCATGGCGACGATGTTCATGGCATTGGATCGTTCGGAGTATTTGTCGACCAGGTGGCTGAGGTCCTTCATCGCGGTTGTAAGTGCTTCCTCCAGTGACATGCCGAAGCGCAGGTACGTCACGACGCTGTGCGCTGTTGCGCAGCGAATGCCATTTCGCCGCGTCCGGTGCAGGCAGCCGAGCCGTAGCGATTATCGGCGTAGTTGCCGGCCCCGATGACCGGCGAGTCGCCGAGGCGGCCCGGCCACTTGAAGCCCCAGCCGGATGTCGACACGGCGCAGGCGATGTTGCCCTCAAGGTCGCGTGCGATGACGTTCGTCGTGCCGAAGATCTTGTCGTGCAGGAGCTCTTTCCAGTTGCGGACAGTTGACATGTAGGTCGAATACTGATCTTCGTAGGCGTTGCTGGTCGTCTCGATGTCGCCGATGATCCGTGCCCGCCAAAGCTCGTGGGCCTCCGGTGTAAGCAGCTCGGCTTTCTCGAAGCCATGCGCTTCGGCGAACAGCTCTGCGCCGGTACCGGCGAGCATGACGTGCGGTGTTTCCTCCATGACCTTGCGGGCGATGTCGATCGGATGTGGATAGCCCTTGATCGCGCCGACTGCACCGGCGGCCAGCGTCTTGCCATCCATGACCGTCGCGTCAAGCTCGACCTCGCCGAGCAGGTTGGGGATGCCGCCGGTGCCGACGCCGTAGTCCTCGAGGTTGTCCTCGACACAGCGCACGGCGGCCATCGCAGCATCGAGTGCGCTCCCGCCATCCTTCAGCACGTCAATTGCGGCCTGCATGCCGACGCGCGCGTTGGCGCTGCCGACGACAATGCCTACTGTTCCTTCTGGTGATGTCGCCATGTTGATAGACTCCTCTATTTCAAATCCGCGAAATTACGCGAGCCACGAAGCTGGCTCGTACAGCGACGAGCGCAACCCGGCCCACAGGTTCCGGTACTGCTCCCAGGCACCATCTCCCTGCACAGCGACCGTGATCGGACTGACACGCTCGATCCCGGCCGTTCGTGCGGCGCGGTCGCACTGCTGCATCGTCAGGAAATCGACCTCGATCCGCAGCGGCTCGCCGGGTGCGTACACCTTCGCGTCGTCGAGTCGCGCCAGTGCCCGCTCCGCAGCGGCGGTGATGTCGTCCTGCGCGGCCTTCAGCGGCCGACAGATCGCAGCATTACGCCCGCAGGCTTCCTTGACTGCCACCGTCTCGATCTGATCGCCGAGGAACGCACGCGCTTCGCCGGTTGTTGTCAGGTCGCCGGTGACGAGGACGACCGGGATGCCGAGCGCGCCGAGGATCGCTGCGTTGAGACCCGTCTCGCCGTGCGCCTTGCCATTGACCCGCAATTCGTGGACAGCTACGCCGGCGATAGTGTGCGGATGGACGGCATCGTAGGTCTGCGCCATCGCGTGGTAGCCGACGAACAGCGCCGCGTCGAACGTGCGGCTGTCGGCTCCCTGCAGCTGGCAGTAGTCGCGTGCGTTGGCGCTGCCGGTCATCAGGTGTGCGGCGGGATGCAGCTCTTCGAAGAAGATGTTCCGCATCGGACCGTGTCCGTCGGCGACGAGGATGTAGTCGGCTCCCGCCCGCACCGCACCCTCGACGGCGGCGCTGGCGTCGCCGGTCATGAGCCTGCGGCCACGGTCGTATTCGCGACCTTCGGCACCCATCATGTCGCCGTGGACGATTCCGGTAATGCCTTCCATATCCACCGAGATGTAGACGTTCATCATGCTCCTCGTCAGTTCCCACCCAATGGCTCAACCGCTGGGAATAGTAGATGAAGCGCGCGTTTCGCGCGATAGCCGAGGCAGGGCATTGACGCGGCGCGGCGACCCCGGTAGGTTGTCGAGGCCATTCGGCGATAAGCGACTGGGAGGGGAGCGCTGAAGATATGGAAGCAACTGGATTCGACACACTGATCCGTGGTGGGCGAGTCATCGACCCCGCGTCGGGCGTGGACGGGATGCTGGATGTCGCGATCAGTGACGGCAAGATTGCCGAAGTCGCGGCGGGGATTGATCCGTCGACGGCCAACGAGGTCATCGACGCGACCGACCAGATCGTCACACCTGGCCTGATCGATCTGCACACGCACATCTATTGGGGTGTGACCTACTGGGGGATTGAGCCGGACCCAGTCGCCGCCGTCAGCGGCGTTACCACCTGGCTCGATGTCGGCAGCGCCGGCTCATACACATTCCCCGGTTTCCGACGCTACGTCGTCGAGCCGAGCCGGGTTCGTATCTTTGCGCTCTTGAACCTGTCGGCGATTGGCCTCGTCGCGCCGTCATGGGAGCTATCGAATCCGGACTACCTGAACGTCGATCTGGCTGCGTCGATTGTCGAAGAGAATCGCGATCTGATTCTCGGCATCAAGGCGCGGATCGATGGGCGGACGACACGTGGCGTCGGCATCATGGCCGTCGAGCGCGCCCGTGAGCTGGCCGACAAGGTCAGCCTGCCACTGATGGTGCACATCGGCTCCGGCCCGCCGACGATTCAAGAGGTCGCGGCACTGCTGCGTCCCGGCGATATCCTGACCCACTGCTTCAGCGGCGGCGATATGCGCATCATGGACGAGAACGGCAAGGTGCTACCGGAGATCGCCGAGCTGCAACGGCAGGGGCTGGTGCTGGACATCGGTCATGGCACCGGTTCGTTCTCCTACGAAGTCACCGAAGCGATGCTCGATCAGGGCGTGTTGCCGGATGTGATCTCCAGCGACATCCACCAGACTGCCCGGCAGGGACCGATGTTCGACCTGCCGACGACGCTCTCGAAGTTCCTCAATCTGGGCATGAGCCTGCCGGACGTGATCGCCCGCGCGACGACGAACGCCGCCAGTGCGATGCGCCGTCCGGATATGGGTACGCTCGCCGTAGGAACTCCGGCCGACGTGGCGGTGTTCCGTCTCGACGACGGGGACTATAGCTTCTTCGATTCCGACATGGCTCGCCGCGAGGGCGGCAAGCTGCTGACCGCGACAGCGACGCTCGTTGATGGTGTGAAGCTGCCGCGCATTCCAGAGCGACCGATGCACTCCTGGGCGAAGCTCCCGGAGCGTCAGGTTGGTGTTCAGCCGCCAGTGGCGAACGCAAAATAAAGGAGCAACCGTGGCCGATATTCGTATGCTGCCATTTGAAGTAGCCGTATCCGCAACCGTGCTTGCCGACATCCAGATCTCGCCGGATGGCAGCCAGATCGCGTACGTCACGGCCGCCGCGTCGGTCGAGGGCGAATTCAGGACCAGTGTAATCTGGATCGTCGCCTCTGAGGGTGGCACCCCGCGACGCTTGACGACCTCCGAGTCCGGCGATGGTGCGCCGCGCTGGTCGCCGGACGGCTCGTCCGTCGCGTTCCTCTCAGATCGCCTCAAGAAGGGCTCGCCGCAGGCCTATGTCATCGCTGTCGATGGCGGCGAGGCTGTGCGGCTGACCAACCAGGAAGGCCCGGTTACTGACCTCGACTGGTCGCCGGACGGCAAGCAGATAGCGTTCACGTCGTTCGACGGCGAGTCACCGGACGCGAAGCGACGCGCCGAGGAGCGCGAAGACTGGCTGGTCGTTGATGCCGACATCAAGCGCGCGACGCTCTGGGTGATCGACGTCCCCGACGACCCTCGTGCGTCGACGTCCTTCCCTGAGCCGCGCCGAATCTCGCCGGAGGGGTTGCACGTCGGCGCGCTGTCGGGCCGCTCGTTCTCCTGGGCGCCGGACTCGAAGGGGCTCGCGGCGATCGTCGCGCCGGGGCCGAAAGCAGATTTCCTGTTCTCTCCCGACATGGCGACGTTCGACCTCGACGGCAACATGAACAACCTCGGCAACTTCCCCGGTCTCGGCGACCGCCCGCTCTACAGTCCGGACGGGTCGACGCTGGGGTTTATCGGCTGCGAGCGAGAGATGCCGTCGCTGTTCGCGCTGCGCACGATCCCGGCTGTTGGCGGCGAATCAACCGTCGTCCTGCCCGACTACAAGGGCTCGTTCACCAGCGTCGCCTGGCTGCCCGAGGGCGACAGGATGTTGGCGATGATTGAGGAAGGCCAGCAGCACGCCATCCGCTTTGTCGATGTTGAAGCGAAGTCGGCCGAGGCGGCGTTCTCGCTGCCGGCCGGATCAGTGGGGCGCTGCCCGAATCCGCTGAGCGTCTCCAGCGATGGCTCGCGGGTTGCCTTCGCGCGATCAGGCATGCAGTCGCTCTCCGACCTCTACGTCGCAGACGTGGGTGGCACGCCGCAGAAGGTCACCGACCTCAATCCGTGGCAGAGCGACTACGACTTCGGCGAGATGCGCGAAGTCTCGTGGACGTCCACCGATGGCATGGAGATCGAGGGGCTGCTCATTCTGCCGGTTGGGTATGAGGAGGGCCAGCGTTATCCGCTGCTGCTGCACATCCACGGCGGGCCGTGCGGCGCATGGACCAGCCAACTCTACGCGAACTGGCACGACTGGGGCCAGTTCCTGGCGCAGCGCGGCTATGCCGTGTTGATGCCGAATCCGCGCGGCTCGTCCGGCCAGGGCTCGGACTTCCTCTGCGCCATCGTCGGTTGCTACGGCGAGCCGGACTGGGATGATCTCATCACCGGCGTCGATGCGATGATCGAGCAGGGCATTGCCGACCCGGAGCGCCTCGTCGTTGGTGGCTGGAGCGGTGGCGGCTTCCTGACTAACTGGACGATCACGCATAGCAATCGCTTCAAGGCTGCCGTGTCCGGCGCGGGTATCTCCAACTGGGTGAGCTTCCAGGGGACAGCTGACGTGCGCGGTGTCTTCGACGCCTACCTCGGCTCCGTCATCGACGATGTCGAGGTGCACTGGCGACTGTCACCAATTCGTGTCATCGGCAATGCCAAGACGCCGACGCTGATCCTCTACGGGGCTGCAGACGCGCGCGTTCCACCGACGCAGGGCTACGAGCTCTACGAAGGGCTCAAGGCGCTCGGCGTCGAGACTCAGCTCGTTACCTATCCGCGTGAACCGCACACGATCGGCGAGCGCAAGCACCAGCTCGATCTGATCCAGCGTGTCGTCGATTGGTACGACCGCCACCTCGGCATCGACCGCGGCGAATAGTCGCCAAACAGACAAACGCGCCCCCGGAAGCGGGGGCGCGTTTGTCTGTTTGTGGGTAAGCGCGCAGGTCAGTAGTGCAGCATCGTTGGTGGTGCTTCCCGGAGCATCGCAGTCGGCACCACGCTGTCGCGCAACGTTTCCGGCGTTGGCGTCGGGATTTCCAGGTAGCCCTGCCGGAAGATCAGGACGATGAAGATCGCCATCACAATCAGGAACGCCGCCAACGTCACAACCATGGCGATGCGTGAATCACGTGTCTGTGGGAATCGGTATCGATCTCGGCGCGGCTTCTCCGTCATGCGATGACAATTGGATCATAGGGGAAACGCGTAAGTGGTCTGGCGTGATCGGCCTTGACGACGACAACGTCCTCGCAGCGAACGTAGAACTGGCCGGGGATGCCGATCTTCGGCTCCAGCGCGAAGCACATACCGGCCCTGATCGGCTCAGTGAACTGCGGCGTCATCCAAGGGTCCTGATGGACATCAAGCCCGATTGAGTGACCCAGCGCGTACCACGAGAACTGATCCCGGAAGCCGTCTTTGGTGACCTCTTCGACGACGAAGTCATGGATTCCCGCTGGCGTTATCTGACCGTCGCCCATGACATTCATCGCCGCCTGAATGACGCGGGTGATTGAGTGCCAGGCGGCCAGCGCGGTTGGATCCGGCTCGCCAATGAACGCCGAGCGTCCGAAGTCGGAGCAATAGCCGCGATAGCGCACGCCGAGATCAAACGCCAGCGACGCGCCGCGACGCAACGGCTTCGGATCGTCGCGGTCGATCCAGGTCCGTGCGTAGCGCGCGCCGTGACCGTCGACAACGATGGCCGGCATGAAAGAGAACCCGTCTCCGCCGTGGCGCTTCAGCTGGTAGTCGACCTCAATCGCCAGTTCGCGGTCGAGCATACCGGGCCTGATCTGGGCGATGACATCAGCAAACGCGGCGTCGGTGATCTGCGCAGCCCGCTCAAGGGCGGCGATCTCTTCGGCGTCTTTGATGGCGCACACCTGATCGAACCAGCCGTCCGACATCGGCAGGTACTTCGCCGTCGGCAGTGCGCGTTGCAGGCTCAGCAGCGTCTGGCTCCAGAGCATCTTCGGGATGCCGATCGTCTGGCTATCAAGCCCGAGTGAGTGGACTGAATCGGCGAGGAACTGGTCGGGATCGGCGCCGTCCGGCATCACCAGCACATCGAACGGCAGCCCATCGACGTACTCGCCAACCCAGCTTGGGCGGAGGATGAGTACCGGGTCTGTGTCCAGCCGGAACACCAGACCAGTGATCCAGTCGCCGAACTGCCGCCCGATCTCCCAGGTGATCGGGGTCTCCAGTCCGGTCGCATATTGCAGGACTGAGCCATACGGCAGGAACGCAGCGTCCATACCGGACGCGCGCATGCCGGCGCGTAGGCGCTCGACTCGCTGCTGAAGCAGCGCTGATTCCATCTTCGCAGACCCTCGCTCTCCGAATAGTGATGCTCGAGCGGAGCAACGAACAGAGTACCGCATTGCGTCGCACGATTACTCAGCAATCATACCCGCGAATTCCCTCGCTCAGAGCGTACGTACAACGTGACCGCACGACTGGTCAGATTCCGCAAATACAGTGTTCGTATTGCGTCCGTACGCCTGAATCGAGACATGATGTGACTCCTTTGTGATGCGATTCACATTGCGGGTTGTGGTGAGGGTCCGTACAATGCCCGACCGGCGGGATCTTTTCGTGAGGTCACTGCACGGGCTGGGGGGCCTGTGCCGCCGCGTATGCCGCACTGTCGATGTATTGAGTCATCAGCAGGTTGTGGCATCGGTACAGTGGAGGGGATGCCGTATCAAGCGGGGAAAAGCGCTTGGCATTCTGCTGCTGAGCGGGGCACTGTTTGTCTCGCCAATCGCTCCGGATCTGATTCCGGGCGGCGCAGCGGAAGTCCAGGCTAAGGAACCCACGCACTCGCTGACGCAGTCAACGAGGCCGTGGATCGCGCTGATCGCGCGCGTGTCACAGGAAGCCGGGGTTCCGGCAGGCGTGATGCGAGCGTTGATCGCTGTCGAATCGGACGGCAACGTGGCCATTCCGAACGGCTCCAATGGCCAACAGGGGTTAGCCCAGATCACGCCCGAGATGGCCGGCCTCGTGCAGGTCGGCGGCGATCTCCAACAACCGGACACCAACCTCACCGCCGCGTCACGTTACCTGAATGCGGCGTTCGCGCGCTGGGGTACCTGGGACCTCGCGGTCGCCTCATACCTCGGTATGATCGATGACACCGGTCGCTATCCAGCCGAGCGCCACAATCGCTATTCCGATGCCTTCGGGACGCTCGCTCGCTATCAACAATCGCTGCACAGCGTCATGTTCGACGACGCCACGCCGCTCAAGCAGGCGACAGCGCTGTCCTACGGCCTGGAAGCGATTGGTATGCCGTATCTAGCCGGTGGCGACGACATCGCCGACGGCGGATTCGACTGCTCGGGCCTGGTCTACTGGTCGTTTCACATGGCCGGTGTCGAGCTACCGCATGGCTCGGGCGCGCAGTGGAACGCGACGCAACGTATCGACCAGTCGCAATTGCAGCCGGGTGATCTCGTCTTCTTCGGCGGGACCTGGGGTGCCGGTATCTCGCACGCCGGCATCTACGCCGGTAACGGCTACTTCCTTCACTCCGTTGACTGGGGCGAGCCTGTCCAGCTGACAGCGCTCAGCGATTCCTACTGGAGCAGGCACCTTGTCGGCTTCGGTCGCATTCCGTAGGGCTCAGGTGGCAGCGGCGGGCGCTCTCGATCCGGAGCGGCCCGCCTCTGTCAGTCATTCCGCTGCAGGCTGCTCCAGCGTGATCCCGGCTGTCCTGGCGACGAGGCGACCGCGGTCGAGAACACGATCACCGAACTGGTCTTCAACGGTGTGCAAGTACAGGATCTTGCCGGTCTTGTAGCCGAGCCAGAGACTGTCGAATGGCTCCACCGGGATGTAGCCGGCGTAAAACTCACTCGCTCCGGTATAGGCTATGACCGCGACGAATCCGATCTGCCAGTGGTCGTTGTCTCCGTTTGATTCAAATCGAACGTAGACCGGAAACTCGTCGAGAAATTGCGACTGGACGATGTAGCCTTTTGTCGGATGGTTGAGATCGGGGTCCTTGACCCTGATCTGGGGCGGCGGCAGGTTTGGCTCCAGTGGAGCGCGCCCGAGAATGTACTCGCGCCACGAGTTGCGCTCGAAATCATCCGCAGTCGAATCAAGATGAAACTCGCGTCCCCCGATTCCGAGATAGATGTCCCCGTCAGTTCCAGCGCCGTCGCCGGACCCAGTGATGACCTGGCAGAGAATGCCGGTGATGTTAGCCATGATGTTCTCGTTTCTCTGAACCTCGCGGTTGTTGATTGTGTGGGCAGGCAACGCGCCGCGTGCGCGCGCCGAAGCAGCTCGCCAACGGCGAGCTTGTCGCTGACGGTGCGGGTGTCTTGCTGTCGCGTGGAGAAAAGCGGCGCGCAGGCACCTCACGACCCGAGGGGCCCCGGGTGTTGACGCTAAAGAATCTGACAATCGGCGGACTGAACTCAACCGCCATTCAAGTGCCTCCGTCAAGAACGCATTGTGTGGTGGGACACTTGGCACCGAGCGAATGACCTGCTGCGGCGTCGGGAGTGGTCGTTGCGGGGATGCGCCACATATGGCACGGCAATCATCAGGGATTCAGGCCGTTACACCTCCATATCTATACGCAATCACCACATCGATTCACGATGTATTGCGCATATTGCGTATTCTGATCCTCGCTTCATGCGTTGTCAATGTGGCTGCCAGCCCATGTCAGACCCGTTCGCGGAACCAGCTCACGGCTCGTTCCAGGACATCGCGCGCGTGCTCACGCTCGATCGGCCCGTGCCCTTCGCGGGGGTAGACGACGAGCTGAGTCTCGACATCGCACTCGCGAAGCGCCCGCCACATCTCGTGCGCCTGGCCGACCGGGCAGACCGGATCCTTCTCACCGTGCAGGAAGAGCGTCGGTGTTGAAACCCGGCGCACATGGGCCATCGGCGAGAACTGCCCGTAGCGACCGTCCCAGCCGAACGGGTCGTCCTGATAGAACACCGTGTCAAAGTCCTGGATCGTGCTGCAGCCGTGGAATGAGATCCAGTTAGTGATCGACGCGCCGGCGACTGCGGCCCTGAAGCGGTTCGTCTGGGTGATTGCCCAGGCGGTGATATAGCCGCCATAGCTCCAGCCACCGATGCCGAGCCGGTCTGGATCGGCGATGCCGCGTTCGACCAGCGCATCGACGCCGCTGAGGACATCCTGCAGATCGCTGCCGCCCATGTCGCCGACGTTGGCTTCCGCGAAGGCACGCCCCCAGCCCATGCTGCCGCGCGGATTCGGCAGCAGGATTGCGTATCCCTGTGCCGCCAGCATCTGACCCCAGCCCATCGATCGCGATCCCATGAAGTCGTAACCCCACAGCGCCGTTGGTCCGCCGTGAACCAGCACGATCGTCGGCAACGGCCCGCTCGCTCTGGCTTCCGGACGGAGCAGCAACCCCTGAATCGGTGTGCCATCTGACGACGTCCAGCGGATCGTCTCCGGCGCAACGAGCGACCGATCTGCGATCGTCGGGTTCGTGGTGGTAAGCATCGTCCTGTGCAGGCCGTCGGCCGTGACGTCCGCGACATGGACCTCGGCCGGGTGCTGCGGCGTGCTGAGGACCGCTGCGACCCGCAACCCCTGCGCAGTATCCACCGCCGACAGGACCGTGCTGCCGTAGCGATTGATCCCGACCTGGCAGCGCCAGATCTCGTCGTAGTCGCCGGAGAGCGAGAGTCGTCCAACGGTCAGCTCGCCGTCTTCGATCGCCGCGCAGAGGAGCTGGTCCGGCTGATGCCAGAGTACCTGCAGATACGAGCGCGGATGTCCGGTAGTGATGACCTCCAGATCGCCGTTGATTCCGCTGATCTGGACGTCGCCGCCGGTCATACCCTGATCGCTGAATGCCGACACAATCGACGCAACCTGTCTGCTGTCAGGCGACCAGGTTGGTCGCGTTGTCTGCCCGGCATCGACCGCGAGCGACGTGACCTCGCCGCTCTCCAGATCGATCCGCACCAGGCGCCCGCGATACCAATCCCAGTTGAACGACGTATCTGAAACCATTGCGACGGCGGATTTGCCGTCTGGCGCGATGGCAAGCTCCCAGACATGCAGATCACCGTGCGGAACAGGTGTGCAGTTTCCGGATGCGATGTCGAGCCGCCAGAGCCGCGTCAGGCGAGGAGCATCTTCGTACACTGTCCAGTCGCGTCCGGCGTCGTGCTCGGACTTTTCATCATCTGGCGCGGCGTCGGCGATGGCGACGATGAGCGCATCGCTGGTTGGCAGCCAGGCGAGATCGGCCACGCTGGCCGAGCCGGATGTCAGGGCACGTGCCTCGCCGATCAGCTGGCCGAGGATATGGACCTGATCGGGAACCGACCTGTCGCGCGAACCGAGGAACGCCAGATGTCCGCCATTCGGCGACCAGCGTGGTGAGTGCGCCCGCATGCCCTCGGCAGTGATCGGGCGAGCTGAATCGCCATCGCAATCAACGAGCCAGATGCGCGAGGCTGCCTTGCGTACGCGCGCCGGAGTCACACTGTCGGCAACGACGTAGGCCACGACGTCGCCTTGCGGCCGGAGGTTGGCGTCGCTCACCTGCAGCAAATCCAGGAAATCGTCGACGGTCATCGTTGTCGTATTCACGGAACTCGTCATCACATGCCTTCTCGTCTATGAGTCGTTTGTTCGCACTACCTTTGAAGGTGGGTCATCTCGCCGTACAAATCGACAATGAGCTGGAACTCGTCTGCATCATGGAAACTGCATTGCCCTGCGCCGAATGACTTGGCGACCTCGATGCAGAAGCGTGCCACCTGTTCTACATCGGTCAGGTGTGTTGCCCCAGTGCCCGACCCGGGTACCGGAACCTCAGTCGTGATCGCCACGCCGACAACTGGCGCAGCAGTAGCAGTCGCCGGTTGGAGGATGCTGTTCAGATGGAAGATGTCGTTGCCATACGGCGTGATGTCCTGTGTCGTCAGCGCGAACACAGCCGGCAAGCGGCCCGTCGTCCACTGCATGATGTCGAGCAGATCCTCGCTGACCCGCAGAATGTAGCCCTGCTTCACGGTCGGGGAGATGGCAAAGCCACGTGTGTTGATGATGCGGTTGCCCTTGGTCGTGTCGACCGAGAGGATCGCATCCATCCGTTCATCGACCTCAAACTGGTTCATCTGTGACGTGGCGACCGGGGAAGCCATGAACGGCACCGGGTCGTGGGGACGCACCGGCGCGTCAGGACAGATGTGGGTGGCGACGATCACATCGCCGGGGAGCGTGTCGCCGTTTCGCTGCATATGGCCCAGCTTCATCGCTGCTGCGATTGTGGCCAGCGCGCCGTCGCCGTCCGACACGAAGCCAATCCGTTCCGGCCGCGCGCCAAGTCCACCGAGACGGCCAATGATGCCGAGCGTCGGCGCACTTCCGCCCGAGGCGCGCCCGTCGCTCCCCGGGATTATTACCTTTATGAAATCGGTGGAGCCGTTCGGACCTGTCACGCGCTCGACCTGCACGTCGTTGACGCCGCTGTCGGACAGCAGCACCGCGACCCGCTGGCCATCGACTGCCGCACTATCCAGAACATCGAACGCATCCAGTACCTGCCGCAGAACCATGACTACCCCTCCCCGCCACATGTTCGATTGCGCCTCTCCACAGGCAGCATTCCGGGCATTATCGCCGAGCAGCCTGAACAGCACGCGAACTGTATGTCGCCATCACCGATCGCTCGATGCGTTCTCTGATCACGATCATCTGCCACGGATTACTACCGGCGGACTCAGCCTGGCCGCAGAGCAGTGTCGCATCGACTCCGCGACTCTCTGGCAGACAAATGCCTCGCTGCTCGTCAAGCTCTGCGCGCTCGAACGCCTGCGTGATCGGGTCGGACTCCCGCGCTGGGTCGTTATCTCGAACGGTCTCAGCAAGCCGGTGCCATTCGATCTGGAGAGCGTTTGCGCGATCCGCACCATCGAACAGGTTGCTCGAACCACCGCTCACACGGTGTTCATCGAGACGGTGCCGGCACCGCCTGACTTCTGGATTTCTGACGCGGACGGCGAGGCATTCTGCTCGTCGATCACGCTGCGGCTGCCGGTCGATGAGTCGTCAGAAATGCTGGCCGCGCGCACCGCTAGGCAGTTCGTGTCAAAGCGCGCTACACCCAAATGACTCCCATCCATCAAGCACGAAAGCGCGGCAAGACCCCGTATCATGCCCGAGGAGCACGATCAGAGCGTGACCGTGCTGCACAGAATCGAAGGGAACATGACCTGATGCCGTTGACCAGACCGACGTGGCCCGGTGGCGCGAACTGCGCAGTGACGTTGACGTTCGACAACTTCGGCGAGTCGTTCGACTTGCTGCGCTACGGGCACGCTGGCGGTGCGAATGCCGATGGCATCTACGCAGCCCGTCGTGGTGTCGAGCGCGTGCTCGACCTGCTTGCGCGTCGCGGCGTACCCGGCACATTCTTCGTCGAAGGCTGGAACGCACGCAAATACGCAGCCCTGGCGCGCGACGTGGTTGACGCCGGGCAGGAGATTGCGGCGCACGGCTGGATGCACGAGACCTGGAGTCAGCTCCAGCCCGACAACGAGCGCGATCTGATTCATCGCGCAGTGGACGCGATTACCGACGCCACCGGCATCCAACCGCTCGGCTGGCGCTCGCCCTCCGGACTGGCGACCGCCTCGACGCTGCGCTTCATCGCCGAAGCCGGATTCCAGTACGACAGCTCGATGGCGGACGACGACATCCCGTACCTCTTGCAGGCCGATGCTTCATCCAAAGACGAGATCGTCGAGCTGCCGTGGACGTGGACTCTGGACGATGCCGTCTACTTCGCGCACCCCGGCGCAATCCGCGACCCGCGCAGTGTCGTTGACCAGTGGATCGCCGAGTTCGATGCAGCCTATCTGCACACAGGCTGTTTCATGCTCGTGTGCCACCCGCGCTACATCGGTCGCCCGGCCCGCATCGGTGAGCTGGAACGCCTCATCACTCACATCCAGCAGCACGACGACGTCTGGTTCGCCCGCTGCGACCAACTCGCCGCCGCGACTACTGGACAACCGTGGGCTCCGCACTACCCGGCACCGGCGGTGATGGGGGATGGGGAGTAGCACACACCTGGCATAGACCGGTTCACGATGATTCACGATGCCGTGCGGTACAGACTTGCAGCAGCGGAGTGCCGAGCGGACCGCCCCTCACTTATGAGTTCATAGACGGAGCTGTAGGGGGTGTTTCAGCCTGTCCTTGACAATGTCACGCTGCACATGTGACTGCGCTTGACCGGGGGCCCATGTAGCAACGTAGCTGCCCAGCGGGCTTCGTGGACCGTGTGTGACGAGCGAACCAGGTTACTGGTCCAGGTGAGCATCCGCAGCGCTCGCAGCTCGTTCGGCTACCTTGAGTGACGGAAGCCACGGACTGCGCGTCTCCCGAGCATCGGTTGGCAGACGAATGCTCTGATCACACCTGAAGTCCTCGAAACAGCGCTCTTGAAAGCCAGCTCGACTCATGGCTGATGAGCGGATTTCTGTGCATCTCATTGATAGACATACATAAATACCAAGTTAAAGAGCCAAAATCTGTGCCGCCCGATGTCGCCGCTGCGCGCCACGCCGAAATGCAAGCGGGTACATTACCGAAGAGTGAATCCGAAATCGATTGCACGATTCTGTTTTTCCTGCTACGGTGTGACCTGACACGTGTCACCAATAGATATTGCCAGCTAATACTTCCATGATGCCTCTCGGTTGAGCACAAACATGCTGGTCAATGAACCTCAGAAACATTGTGTCCAGTATCCGAGGCATCCAACCATCCATCTCTAGCAATCCAATCGGCCCGAGGTTTGCATCTTCTTATGCCAAACAGTATTTATTGAACGCAATTCGCCTGTGTGTTGGTGAGTTCTGGAGCGAAGCATAGAGCAATCACTCCACAAGAAGAAAGGAAGATGGATACACAACAATAGGCGTGTCCTGTTGAAAGTTTGTTCGTTATGAGGGGAGACACGAACTTGTCGTCAATTATTCCAGTGCCGTCAGGGCATCCGACGTTCATGGATGTGCCACGATGTGTAGATCTCAGCACACTCGAGGCTGACATCGCCATCATTGGCGTTCCGTACGGTGTGCCGTATCACATGTCAGGAGCTACTCAGGTATCGAGCACGTCTCCAGGCACCGTGCGTGAGCAGTCGATGCGCTTTCCACGCTTTCTGACGCATTACGACTACGACTTCGGCGGCGACATCTTCAATGGTCGAGATGTCAAGATCGTTGACTGCGGCGATGTTGAGATGACACCTGGCGCGTACGAGGAGAATAGCCGGGCGACGACGGATGTCATTCGGGCGATTCTGGACCGCGGCGCGGTGCCAATCGTGCTCGGCGGCGACCATGCAATCCCCATTCCCGTCATGCGTGCGTATGAGGACCATGGCCCGATCTTCGTTGTTCAGCTCGACGAACATCTCGATTGGCGGGAAGAAGTGAACGGCGTCCGTGAAGGGCTATCGAGTCCGATGCGACGCGCTTCCGAGATGAGCTGGGTCAGTGGAATGGCACAGATTGGGCTGCGCGCTGTTGGTAGTGCTCGCCAGGGAGAAGTGGACGACGCAATTGCCTACGGCAGCATTCTGGTAGGTGCTGAGGAGCTGCACAGGGTTGGCGTCGAGGCAGTGCTGGAGCGGATTCCTGCGGGGCAACGCTACTACATCACCTTCGACGCTGACGGGCTCGATCCCACAATCGCTCCGGGAGTGCTCACGCCGGGGTTCGGCGGCATCGACTATTACGAAGCGTCGAACCTCCTCCGTGGTCTGGCCCGGCGGGGCACAATCGTCGGTTTGGACTTCGTCGAAATCGTGCCTCATCTGGATGTCAACAACACGACAAGCCTTGTGGCTGCGCGATTGATCCTCAACCTGATTGGGCAAATGGCCTGGTCGGGTCAGATTGGTCGAACCTGAGGAGTGCGCTGCGTTGATAGGAGAGTGATGAGATGGCCCTCGACAAGTCGCTCATCCTGAACAGCATCGAGCAACGACAAGCCGAGTTCATTGACCTGTGTAGCAAGATCGTTCAAATCCCGAGCGAGAACCCGCCTGGGGACACGACCGAGCTAACGAGCTTCATCTCCGGGATCCTCTCACAATGGGGGATCGAACATACGGTACTGGAGCCACGCCCAGGCAATCCAATGATCCTTGCATCAGCCGGCAGCGATGCTGGTCGACATCTTGTCCTGAACGGGCATCTCGACGTATTCCCGGCCGATGATCCTGCGTTGTGGTCGACACCCCCGTTCTCCGGGCTGGTTGAGGACGGCAAGATCATGGGACGTGGTGCGGCTGATATGAAGGGTGGAACGACCGCCTCGTTGATTGCGTTCCTCTTGCTCCATCAGCATGCAGACCAGCTCAACGATCGCGTGAGTCTGACTCTCGTCTCGGACGAAGAGAGTGGCGGTGCCTGGGGCGCGGCATGGCTTCTGGACAACCATCCGGAATATGTCGGTGATGCACTGCTCAACGCCGAACCTACCGGGCTCGATACCGTTTGGATCGGCGAGAAGGGCATCAGCTGGCTGAAGCTCGTCGCTGAAGGTGAAGCTGGTCACGGTTCGACCGGACGTGGCGAAAACGCGATCACCCGTCTGTCAGAAGCGGTTCTCGTTGCACGGACAATCTCAGATCTGGAGGGCGAGGCACCACATGATCTCGTCCCGGTTCTGGAAGAACAGGCGAAACGGCCGATCTTTGGTGGGGGACAACTGCACGGAGACCTGCTAACCCGCTGCTCGGTGAACGTCGGCATGATCCAGGGCGGGATTAAGACGAACGTTGTCCCACGTCGGGCCGAAGCCGAAGTGGATATTCGCGTCCCGCTTGGTGTCCTTCCGAGCGATGCCCGCGACGAGGTCACTCAAAGGCTCCGGGCAGCGGGACTGGCCGACATTCGCGTCGAGCCTGTCGAGCACCAGACGTGCCCCGCGACAGTGATCTCGCCAAACGACCTGCTCTTGAAGATCTTGAAGTCCAACGCCAAAGAATTGATTGGGTCGGAGCCGGCACCTGGTCTGTGCCCTGGTGCTACCGATGGACGGTTTTGGCGAGCGAGAGGAGTGTCGACAGTCATATACGGGCCGACCAGCTATCACATGGCCGAACCAGACGAATACATCTTCATTGACGACTTCCTGAACACCCTTCGAGTTCACTCCGCGACTGCCGTCGACTACTTGAACCTGTCGGCAACTGGCAAATGATCCGTTGATTGATCCGCTGCACGTTGATCGAACTGACGACGGATTGCTACGCACGAACGGCCTGAAAATGAGAGGTGTCACATGAACGAGCAGACAATCTTGGAACAACTGCGACGCGACGCGGCGCATGGCCTGATCGGACGACGATCGCTCCTGAAGCGGGCGATGGCCCTGGGGTTGGGTGCCCCTGTCATTGCTGGCTTGCTCGCCGCCTGCGGCGGTGATGACAGCGACGCAACTTCGACTACTGCATCATCAGACAGCACCAGCCCAACCGCAGAGTCTGGCGACGAGCCGTCTCCAACTGAAGCAAGCGAATCGCCGACGGAAGCCGGCGAGTCCCCAACAGAAGGCTCGACAGGCACAGCAGGTCGGGGTGAAGGCGACACGCTCCGCATTCTGAACTGGCAAGCCCCGACGAATCTCAATCCGCACTTCTCGCAGGGCTATCACAACTCTGCACCGGCGCAGATGGTCCTCGAGCCTCTTCTGATTGTCGACGCGGCGGGCGACATGGTGCCGATTCTGATCGAGGAGGTGCCTACGCTCGAAAATGGTGGCATCGCTGCCGATGGCAAGACCATCACGTTTACCCTGATTGAGGGGCTTGTCTGGTCGGACAACACGCCATTTACGTCCGACGACGCCCGCTTCACCTGGGAATGGGTGTTGGCACCCGGGTCGCAGGCAACATCGACTGAGACATTCGAAACCATCTCCGATGTCGAAGTCGTTGATGAGCGGACCTTCATCGTGCATTACGAGGAGCCCGATCCGGCCTGGTACAACGCATTCTCGCGTGGCCCAGGTCTTGGTGGCCAGATCCTGCCAAAGCACCTCCTGAGCGAATCAATGGGTGAGGAGTCTGTCAACGATCCCTTTAACCTCAACCCGATCGGTACCGGTCCATACAAGATCACGGAGTTTCGTCCGGGCGACGTCGTTCTCTACGAGATCAACGATCTTTACCGCGAGCCGGACAAGCCCTTCTTCAAGCAGGTTGAGTTCAAGGGCGGTGGCGATGCCCCGGCTGCCGCGCGAGCTGTGCTCTCGACGGGCGAGGTCGATTACGCCCCAAATCTGCAGGTAGAAACGCAGCTCCTGGAGCAGATGGAAGGCGAAGGCATCGGGAAGCTGGTTTCCACGTTCGCTGGGACCGTCGAGCAGATTCTCATCAACTTCGCCGATCCAAACACCGAGATAGACGGCGCGCGGTCTGAGCCATCAACTCAGCACCCGTTCCTGTCTGACATCGCCGTTCGGCAGGCTCTGGTTCTTGGTTGTGATCGGGAGACTGTCACAACCCAACTCTACGGCGCAACCGGCGAGGCCACAGCCAACGTCATTGCTGCACCGGCAAACTTCGTGTCGCCAAACACATCGATCACGTTCGATCCGGATGCAGGCGCTGCACTGCTGGAGGAGGCAGGCTGGACAGGTACTCCTCGCGCGAAGGACGGCGTTGAAATCAACATCCTGTACCAGACGTCGATCAATCAATTGCGCCAGAAGACGCAGGAGATCATCAAGCAGTCGTGGGAAGGGATGGGACTGACCGTACAGCTGAAGTCGATCGATGCAGCCGTCTACTTCTCGGCTGACGCGGGCAATCCGGACACATGGTCGCACTTTTACGCGGACGTGGAGATGGCGGCAATCACTACCAACCCGTTCCCTCAGCCGCTGATGCGGTACTGGCTCTCAGCCGATCCTGACGTCGATCTTCCACAGAAGAGCAATGGCTGGAGCGGCCGGAACTTGACGCGGTGGCAGAACCAGGAATTCAACGAACTCTACGATCAAGTCCGAACTGAGCTGGATCCGGCGAAGCAAGCCGAACTCTTCATCGGGATGAACGATCTGATTGTGGACGATGTCGCAACGATCCCACTCGTCCACCGTGCCACTCCCGCTGGGCAAACCATCAAGCTGGTTGGCAACAACCCCAGCCCGTGGACTGAGTTCACCTGGGACATCGCCAACTGGAAGATGGATGGCTAAGTCCTGCGGCGATGGCTGGTCCACACCAGCCATCGCCGTTCAGCGCTGCTCAATGGCGATCGTGTTCAGACTTGGTGTTTGAACGCGTGACCTTCGCGGAAGAGCTGTTACAGAATGTGAGTGAATGAGAGATGAGCTTGATAGAACCAGTTCCCGTTGGAGACCCATCGTTCCTGAATGCGCCTCGACTGGATGACCTCGGATCGCTTGATGCCGACATCGCGGTGTTCGGTGTTGTCGGTGGTCCGCCATACGATATGGAAGGCGCGAAGTACCCGGCCGGTGGTGCAACGCAATCGGTTCGCGCACAATCACAGATGTATGCGAACTTGACGACGCATTATGACTTCGACTTCGGCGGGTCGATGTTCGCTGACCGGGATGTGCGCATCGTCGATTGTGGCGACGTAGCAATGGAGCCGGGTGACTTTCAGAACAATACTGAGGTCACCAGGCATGTTACCGAATCGATCCTGGCACGTGGTGCGGTGCCGTTTGCAATCGGCGGCAGCCATGAGATTTCGATTCCAATTTTTCAGGCTTTCGCTGACCAGGAGCCGTTCTACCTTGTGCAGATTGACGCGCATTACGATTGGCGTGACGACGTGAACGGCGTCCGCGAGGGGTTGTCGAGTGTTATGCGGCGCGCGTCCGAGATGCCGCATGTTCTCGGCATGGCTCAAATCGGCTTGCGGGGTGTGGGAAGTGCGCGCCAGGAAGAAGCTGACGCCGCGCTGGCCTATGGGAAGAGTCTCATTATCGGTGCTGAGGAAGTCCATTCTGCCAGCATTGACAATGTCATTGACCGGCTTCCTGACCACGATCGCTATTACGTGACGTTCGATATTGACGGGATGGATCCGACCATTGCTCCCGCAGTTGGCACGGCTGCGTTTGGTGGACTGGGCTACTACGAGGCATTTCATGTGCTCCGAAGTGTGGCTCAGAAGGGCAAGGTAGTCGGGTTTGACCTTCCCGTCGTGCGCCCACACCTGGATGTCAGCAACCGCACCAGCTTGCTCGCTGCTCGCATGATGCTCAGCATGATCGGCTGGATGGCACACACAGGGCAGATCGGACAATCCTGACAACAGACGCTGGACTAGTCAGAACAGGAAGAGTGACGTGCGAGACCCACGATCGTATCTGCAGGACAGATTGCGCAGCAGTCGTGATGAGATCATTGAGCTTGTGCAGCACATGGTGCAGATCCCCAGCGAAAATCCGCCCGGAGACACAACCGAACTCTATGCATACGTAGCGGGCTATCTCGAAGAACGCGGCCTGAGCGTGGAAACCGTGGCGCCGCAGGCGCACCTACCGAACCTCGTAGCGTCATACACCGGTGCAAATCCCGGAAAGCATCTGGTGCTCAATGGCCATCTTGATGTTTTTCCGGCAGGCGACCATGCTTCTTGGTCGGACGATCCGTTCTCCGGTCTCGTCCGCGACGGGAAGATGTTCGGGCGCGGTGTGTCCGATATGAAGGTCGGCACTGCTGCGTCGATTCTGACCTATATCTACCTTGCAGAAGTACGCGACCATCTCAAGGGCACGCTCACCCTCACCGCCGTATCGGATGAAGAAACTGGTGGTAAGTGGGGATCGCAATACCTCGTTGACAATCGCCCGGATGTGCTCGGGGACTGCCTGTTGAATGGCGAACCAAGCACGCCAGGAATGGTGCGTTTTGGCGAGAAGGGCCCGCTCTGGTTGGCGATGAGTGTGAGTTCCCACGGGGGACACGGTGCCTATACCCACCAGAGCTCCAACGCGATCATTAAGGCTGCTGACATCATTGCTGATCTGAAGCATCTCACCGGACTGCCCATCTCAATTCCGCCCGCCGTAGATGCGAAGATCGAGGCTGCCCGCGCAGGCTTCGATGCGCACCTCGGTGAGGGTGCGACAGACACAGTCAAACAGGTGACACTCAACATTGGGATGATTAGCGGTGGCGTCAAGATGAACGTCATCGCGGCTGACTGCCGGGTTGAGGTTGACCTGCGCTGCCCAGTTGGCCTTTCATCATCAGAGTTGCTTGCGGCGTTCGAAGATGTCATCCGTAATTATGAAGGCGTGCAATACGAGATAGTCCAGCAAACAGAGCCTTCATGGAGTGATCCGGATCACGAGATGGTCGGAATTCTGCTCAATAATGCCGAGGCAATCCGCGGTATTCGTCCGAATCCCGGGATAAGTATTGGCGCGACTGATTGTCGGCTGTGGCGTGAGAAAGGGATTCCGGCGTTTGTTTACGGCCCAACGCCCTACAACATGGGCGCGCCAGACGAGTTTGTCACGCTGGATGACTTGCTGGGAACGGTACATGTTCATATCTTGAGCGCATTCGATTATCTGACGTCCTGATTAGAGTCTAATCTCGGTGCTGCTTTGCAGCCTGAACCTTGTCGTGATCGGTGTCAGCCGAAGGGCTGACACCTCGTGCTCCGTGTGTGACCTGACACTCCCCTTAGCGTCAGGTGGCATCAAGTCGCCGGTATCAGCAACGCCTGGCCATACGCCGATCACCATCGCCCTCACGGCCTGCGCCTGGTGCGCACTGGTGCCACGCAAGATCCCAATGAAGATCATCGATGGGCTCTTTGACGACTGTGTCGCCACATGGTTGCTGTCAGTTTTGCTGTCAACACCTGGACAGGCTCAGGGGTTTCCCCGATATAAATGGGAAAAAGTTCGGTGCCGAAGGTGGGAGTCGAACCCACACGACCTTGCGGTCAGCGGTTTTTGAGACCGCCGCGTCTGCCATTCCGCCACTCCGGCATCGCCTGGTTGCGACCGCGAAGTATACCGCATCGCCGCTGCGGCTCGCTGTTTGCTAGAGTACGGTGCCGCCCCATTTTGGGGCTGTTCGATGTTCGCCTTCATCTGTGAGGGTTTCCGATTGTCGTCCCAACCACGAACTCGAGCCGAAGCGACGATGCGCTATAGCGGCGGTGGGGTGAACGACCTGTTCGCCGAGAATCCGCTGCGCCGTTCTGCCTGGGTGGTGGGCGTGTCCTGGGCATTGATTCTGGGTCCCGCCTGGCTGCTGGATGGCGACACGAGGGCGCTGCTGCTGATCGCCTTTGGCTGGCTGGCGGTGACCGGCATCGTCATGGTCACGCCGATCCTGATCTGGAGCATTGCGGAAGAGGTCTGGAAGTCCGTGCGGCGGCGCGTAGATCCGCCGGTAACGCTGCTCGACCTCAGTCCGCGGGCCGCGAACCTGCTGCGTCGTCACGGCTTTGAATCGATTGCGAGCGTTGAAGCGACGAGCGATGTGTCACTCCTGCTGCTCTCGAATATGGATGCGCGGGCAATTCGCGAGATTCGGCGGGCGATCAGCATCTGGCGCTATCAGCGCTGGCAGGAGCGCGGCTTTCCCGCTGACGAGCTGCCATAGCCTCCGCCTCGCACATGCCGACACATTTCCTCGCTTGCGGGTGAGCGTGTCGTGCGATGATGGAATCTGCGAAATTGGCAGGCATTGGCGGTTGATATAACCGTGCGCCCAATTTTCTGATCCGACCTGATACTGACGAATACTGGAGGCAACTAGTGGAGAGTCGACTCGTCGTACACGGTCCGTCAGTTGGTGGCGCGGAGGTCGTGCTGACGGCTGAGGCGTTGGCGTTCGTAGAGCAGTTGTGTCGCGCGTTCGAGCCGCGGCGGGCTGCGCTGCTGGCCGAACGAGCTGCGCGGCAAGAGCGCCTCGACGCCGGTGAGATGCCCGACTTCCTGGCCGAGACGGCCGACGTGCGGGCAGGAGACTGGCAGGTAGGGCCGGCAGCGCCGGGGTTGAACGACCGACGCGTCGAGATCACTGGCCCGACCGATCGGAAGATGATGATCAATGCGCTGAACTCCGGCGCAAAGGTGTTTATGGCCGATCTGGAGGATTCGCTGTCGCCAACCTGGGAGAACGTTGTTTCGGGGCAGTTGAATCTACAGGACGCGGCGCGCGGGACAATCGAGTTCGCCAACCCGGACGGTCGGCAGTATCGACTCAATGACGAGATCGCGACCCTGGTCGTTCGTCCGCGCGGCTGGCATCTGGTTGAGCGACACGTCACGCTCGATGGTGATCCTATCTCCGCCAGCCTGTTCGATTTCGGACTGGCGTTCTTCCACAACGCTGCCGTGCAGGTCGAGCGCGGGCTGGGACCGTACTTCTATCTGCCGAAGCTGCAGGGCCACAAGGAAGCGCGGCTGTGGAATGACGTGTTTGTCGCCGCGCAGGATGCGCTCGGCATCCCGCAGGGGACGATCCGCGCGACGGTCCTGATTGAGCATCTGCTGGCTGCGTACGAGATGGACGAGATCCTGTATGAGTTGCGCGATCACGCGGCCGGGCTGAATGCGGGGCGCTGGGACTACATCTTCAGCGCGATCAAGACATTCCGGCAGCGTGGAGAAATGGCACTGCCAGATCGCGCGCAGATCACGATGACGGTGCCGTTCATGCGTGCTTACACCAGCCTGCTGGTACGCACCTGCCATCGGCGCGGCGCTCATGCGATCGGCGGTATGGCAGCATTCATCCCGAACCGGCGCGACCCGGAGGTGACCAGCACAGCGCTGGCGAAGGTGCGTGAGGACAAGGATCGTGAGGCCGGGGACGGCTTCGACGGCACCTGGGTGGCGCATCCCGATTTGGTGTCGGTAGCGATGGATTCGTTCGACGCGGTACTCGGCGACCGACCGAACCAGAAGGACCGGCTCCGTGACGATGTCAGCGTCTCGGCAGCACAGTTGTGCAATCTGGCAATCCCTGACAGTGCCGTGACACTCGCCGGCGTGCGCAATAACATCAGCGTTGCGCTGCAGTACGTCGACAACTGGCTACGCGGCACCGGCGCGGCGTCCATTTACAACCTCATGGAAGATGCGGCGACGGCGGAGATCTCGCGTGCGCAGCTCTGGCAGTGGCTGCATCACGGCGCGCGTCTCGACGATGGCGAACCGTTCGACGCTGGCACGTACCA
>JAMLIA010000013.1 GCA_023954495.1 Thermomicrobiales bacterium
CAAAGCGGCGGGGGGATGCGCCGCTATTGAATATGTCGACCTTCTTACAAGAACGAGAACACAGCGGCGAGCAGCACAATCACCACGATGGCAATGATGAGGATGACGACGACGCCGAGGGCAGTCTCCCCCGGCGTCGGTCCCTGTCGATTAACCTGGACTTGTCCGCCGGGGGTTACAACGATATCGACAATCTCATCCCGGCTGGTCGCGTAGTAGATCAGATAGATGAACAGGCCGCCTCCGAAGAAGAGGAGCCAGAGCACAGCGGCCATGACGTTGAACCGCTTCGGCTTCACGACTCGCGCCGCAGCCGGGGAGAGTTGGGCAACGAAATACCCGTGACGCAGATACGAATCAACCGCGCTGCGCAGGTCTGGATCGATTCTCATGCCGTCGCCGGTGAAACCTGCTTCCGCCACCATATGACCAACCTCATTACGTCAGGCGGGCAATGCACGCCCAACCTGACCCTATCGCTCTATGGTATTGTTTCGCGTTTCAAATGTCCTGTTTGCGCAATACTTGATGGGTCAACTCCAACAATAAGGTAGATCGCGAGGAGCATCAGATTGTTGCTTTGACTGGTTTCAACTCAGCCGAACGTCACGGTCCCTTAGAGACGCTGATGCATCGCGAGCTAACGATTCGAGACCCCACAGTGGATCATCCTCCAAATGAATATTGTTCACCTGCAGCCAGTGCATTGGTTGCTCGTTCGAGCGGCGCTTGAATGCGCGTGTCAGACCGACTGCAAGGACAACGGGTACACCTGACCGAATGCGATGGATGACAGAGTCAACGAGATCGCGATAGACAACCCATGCCAGGCCGTCTTCGCGCATACCGCAGAAGCGGAGATCTGTGACTGGCAAATCGAACTCGCGTCGATTTACCTGCACGCTCATCCGCAACGTGTCGTGCGAACCAAATTCATCGTCTCTCCGAACGAGTCGCAAATCCTGAATCTCTGTTGGGATCAGGTATCCAAGCGACGCAACGCCCTTGTGCGCCGCCACCGCGCACGACCGCCCTTCTCCCATGGGATGCAGATCTGAGCCGAAGATCCGCTGCAGATACGTCTCAGCAGATTCCATCAGGCCAGACCAGAAGAGGTCAGATCGCATCGAACCAACAGCCCGGAGTCGGTGTTCAACGAAATGCCGATCTTCAACTTCGGGCAACTCCCCAATATGTCGGACCTTACCCAAATCCACGATGCGGCCAATAGCAAATGGGCCGCCGACATTGGTGAGATGTTTCAGTTGCAGATTCTGGTTTGTCAGTGGTCGGATATGTCGATGGGTCGCCGTATCGGTGCCGGCCACGCAGATGAAGCCTGGCCTCATCTTCGTCAAGTGGCTAACAACGATTTGCGTACCCACGGTTCACAGATGCGTCACTGAGGTGCCAGGCCAGGCACGCACCAAATGCTCCGCTACAAGGCGACGGTGGCACTGGTCAGCTGTCGCCTCGCTACAAAGCAGCACTGATCGCTGTTCAAACTGCGTGCGATCGAGCAGGTCCGCAATCTTGCGGTCGACCATGATCTGGTCAAATATACGTTCGTAGTCTGGCCAGCTATAGCGCCGGTCTCGATACCCCTTCAGGAGTTCCTTCGTCGGTGTGAGCAATGGCTCGTGTACGTAGCTCGCCGCACACAATTCGCGCAGGAAGTACACCAGGTCAGCCTGCTTTGCGAAACCGGAAAGCTGGCCGCCAGGATTCAATCTGATGTCAACGAGCCGTTCAATCTCATGAGACTTCAGGAGTCCGAAGAATTGCTCGGCCGTCTTCTGGGTAAAACCGATAGTGTAGATCTCCACGTCGCACGCTTCTGTTGCGCCAAATCCTCAAACAACCCTGCTTGCTGCGGTCGGTCAAACATAGTTTGCGGGAGTGAATCCTCGTCGTCAATATGTCCGTCGCCACGAATGTGTCGTACCTCTATACCATCCCGCCGTAAGACTGTTCCGACGAGTAAACGACGATGGCAGTCCAACGGGTCTTCTTCACTACACATTAGCGCAATCGTGATTCCGCGAGAAAGGCCGGTCTTCAGCCGACCTATGCCGGTACGGAAGTCCGTCGTCTCGGACATCCGCTCATAGTCGGCATGACCCTCCGAGTCATAGAGCGCGGTATCGGCGGGTCGCCCCCCCAACTCATGCCCCATATACACGTACTGCATACCCGCGCCGTTGATCGTCTGTTCCAGGTTCGGCCTGTTGAACTGCGAAGCGTAGCGTGAATACGGGGCTGAGCGGACATCAACAAGCACCTCAATGTGATGCGCCAGCAACAGATTGAGGAAATGTTCGACTGTCTGGTTTGAGTGGCCTATGGTGTACACCACTCTTGTCGGTCCGTCAGCAGGCATTACAGATCCTCAGCAAGCTCACGTTGCCGCACGCATCTCCTCCTCGCTAAACCCAAGCTCACTCAACACCTCAGCCGTGTGTTGGCCGTGCAGCGGGGGCGGGGTGCGCAAGGTGGCGTCGGACTCAGAAAGACGATACGGGAAGCCGGTGACGGAGATTTCGCCGAGCGTCGGGTGTTCGATTCTGCGCTCCAGCCCGACTTCCTGGACGTGCGGGTCGGCGAACGTCTCATCGACGGAGTAGATTGGTCCGCAGGGCACACCGGCGGCGTCGAGCGTGGCGACCACATCGGCGGTCGAGACGCTGGCGAAGCGGGCGGTGATGACCTCGCGGAGCGCCGGCAGGTTCGTGATGCGGCCGGAGTTGTCCTGGAAGCGCGGGTCGGCGGCAGCTTCGGCCATACCCATCGCGTCGGTGAAGCGCTTCCAGAGTCCATCGTTGCCAACGGCGATGTTGACGAACCCATCACTGGTGGGGAACGTCTCGTACGGCGCGACGATCGGGTGCGCATTCCAGGTGCTGGGCGGTGTCCCGCCGGTCGCGAAGTAGATCGCCGCCTGATACGACAGCAGCGCGATCTGGCCGCCGAGCATCGAGGTGTCGATGACCTGGCCCTTGCCAGTCCGCTCGCGGCGGTATAGCGCCGACGCGATGGCATACGACGCGAACATCCCACTGGCGATGTCGGCGATCGGCACGCCGAACTTGGTCGGCTGCCCCGGAGGGCCGGTGACGCTCATCATCCCGCTCATGCCCTGGACGATCAGGTCGTAGGCGGTGCGCCCGCTGGCCGGGCCGGTCTGACCGAAGCCGGAGATCGAGCAGAAGATCATCTCCGGGCGGCGTTCGAGCACCTTCTCAGCGCTGAAGCCGAGACGGCCGATCGTGCCCGGCGAGAAATTCTCGACCAGCACATCGCCCTGATCGATCAATCGCCAGAGCGCCTCGCGGCCGAGGTCGCTCTTCAGATCGAGGACGATCGAGCGCTTGTTGCGGTTGACCGACAGGTAATAGGCAGACTCTCGCGCGCCGTCCGGACCATCGACCCAGGGCGGGCCCCAGGCGCGGGTGTCGTCGCCCTTGCCGGGCGCTTCGATCTTGATGACGTCCGCGCCCATATCGGCTAGCATCATCGAGCAGTACGGTCCGGACATGACGCGCGTCAGATCAACGACACGGATGCCGGTCAACGGCCCCTGGTTCTCCACGTTCCCTCCCACCAACTGCGGTTACGCGCTTAGGACAATGTCTCCCAGACGATCTTCGACAGGTCGGCCATCGTCTGAATTCCGGCGCTCTCGTCGCCGAGGCGCTTGGAGAAGATTGCCACGGTGTACGGGCCGGATGGCGCGTAGACGATGCCGGCGTCGTTGCGTACGCCCTTGAGCGAGCCGGTCTTGTGCGCGACGATGGTCTTCTCCGGCACACCAGCAGGGATGCGATCGTTGAACTTCTGGCGCTTCATGATGTCCAGCATATCGTCCCGCGAAGCAGCGCTCAGGCCGACACCCTGCTCAATCGCCTCGCACAGTCGAGCCAGCTCGCGCGGCGTCGTCAGGTCGTTGCCACTGCCGTCCACGTCCGACCAGGCCGGGCTGTCATAGTTGAATTCATCGTTGCGCATGCGCTCGATCGACATCTCATAGGTGTGCTCGGGGTTGTTCACGTCCAGTCCAACGTAGTCGAAGAGCAGCTGCTTGGTCGGCATTGGGACGCGGGTGCGATGTAGCCCCAGCTCGTCCATCGCGGTGTGGATGCGGTCCGCGCCGACGATCGAATAGAGCATGTCGGTCGCCTGGTTGTCCGACAGGACGATCATCAGGACTGCGAGGTCGCGAATCGTCGGCTCAAGGCCGGGGCCCAGATCCTGCAGCACGCCCGAGCCGGGCACGAGGTGCTCGCGCTCAACGCGAATGCGCGTCGTCAGGTCGACTTCGCCGCGATCGACCATCTGGTACAGCGCGTAGAGTTCTGGCACCTTGAAGACGCTGGCGGTCGGGAATGACTCGTCCATGTTCAGCCCGATAGCCTGCTCCGGCTTACCCACTGGCCAGGCAGCCAGGCCAAATCGACCCTCGACATCGGCGACCCGCTCTTGAAACCTATCCACGATCTGCTGTGCGTCCACAGATTCTCCTCATTCACTGCAAATGGCCACGCATTGACCCGCCAGTAGAATACCGGCTCTTGGAGACGACGCAATGAGGAACAGTGTGGTCGAGCAGGTTGCGGCTAAGATCATAGGATCGTCGCAGTCGTAGTGCTACAACGTGTGCTGGCGGAGGAAGAATTAGCAGTGGGCGCAGGAGTACAGGTTGTCGGATAGCACGTTGCCCACATAAAATCCGCAGGTTGAATTGCCCCGCTGGGGAATCCTGGAGCCTTCAGCCCGTGCGCCGACTTGCATCGCGGCAGCCGTACTGGCAGCCCGAGCCATTCACCAAAATGAGCGACACCCCGCTGTCCTGACAACTGCGCAGTGGACAGCGGGAGAGGGCGCACTGATCCCTCTCCCAACGACGTTTGGGAGATCCCACCATGTTTCCAATACGGCGGCGGGCGCGCCGCTCCGGCCGTTCATCGCTCGGACAGAACAGCCACTTCCTGCACTTGTGGGCGGCTGAGACCGTCTCGCAATTCGGCGCGCAGATCACAACCGTCGCGCTGCCGCTGGCCGCGGCAGTCACGCTCGATGCGACAGCCAGCCAGATGGGTCTGCTCGGCGCAGCCGGTACCGCCCCGGCGCTCGTCTTCGGCCTGCTCGCCGGCGTCGCAATCGACCGCACTCGCCGCCGCCCGATCCTGGTCTGGACCGACATCGCTCGCGCGATCGTCCTCGCCACAGTGCCGCTGGCCTGGGCATTCGGCGCGCTACGCATGGAACTGCTCTACCTCGTCGCCTTCATCAACGGCGCGCTGACGCTGTTCTTCAACGTCGCCTACATCTCGTACATGCCGAGCATCGTACTGCGCGAGGACCTCGTCTCGGCGAATGCGCGACTGGAGGGCAGCGCGTCGACGGCGCAGGTGGCAGGGCCGGGGCTCGGCGGCATCCTCGTCGGCGTGCTGACGGCTCCAGCTGCCTTGCTGATCAACACGGCGTCGTACCTCGTCTCGGCGTTGTTCATCAGCCGGATCACGGCGGTCGAACCTGAACCCGAAAAGACGGAGCGCCTGCATCTGCGCCGCGACATCAGCGAGGGCATCCGCATCGTTTGGGCCGACGCGCGGCTGCGGGCGATCCTGCTGTCGTCGGCGATGGTCAGCCTGTTCGGCTACATCTTCCTGGCGGTGTATGTCCTCTATATGCTGAACGACCTCGGCTTCAGCTCGACGCAGGTCGGGTTGGTACTGAGCCTCGGCGGCGTCGGCGCGGTCATCGGCGCAGTCATTGCCGGGCCAATGACTCGGCGGATCGGCGTCGGGCGCGCGATCATCGTTGGACGGTCGCTGTTCGGCATCTTCGGCATGCTCGTCCCGCTGGCCGTCAGCGTGTCGCGGCTGGAAGTACCGATGGTACTGGCAGCCGAGTTCCTGCAATGGATGGCGTTGATCATTGCGCTGGTCAACGAAGTGAGCGTGCGCCAGACACTGGTGCCGGAGCGCCTGCTCGGCCGCGCGACGGCAACCTACCGGTTTCTGGGCGGCGGCATGATCCCGATCGGATCGATCATCGGCGGATTCCTCGGCGAGCTGATCGGGCTGCGTGAGACGCTGATCGTCGGCTGTCTGGGCATGCTGCTGGCCAGCATCTGGGTGGTAGCGTCGCCGCTGCGCCAGCGCGACAACGGCGTCATGTCGCTCAGCGGCAGCGTTACCGCGAGGCTCGAAGAGGCAGCGAACTAAGCGCCCGGCGAGGCATCTGTACCGATGCTCTATAATGGGTGCATCGGCGGCATCCAACGGGAGAACCTGCGGATCGCCGACACGCTGGGAAACTGGCGTGAGCGGCCACGGTGGCCGCGATGTCCCAACACGGGGGTATGCACAAGCGGACAGGTGCGCAGATGAGTCGTGAACAACGACGATCGCGCGAGGAGTCCGCGTCCGAGCTCGGGGACACTCGTGAGAGCGGGTGGTTTGACTCGCAGGAGAACGGCGAGTCTTTCCCATGTGGTTGTTCGATGCTATCGCGGATTCGCCTGCGACCGCGTAACACGCAAGCCTTTGCGACCATGCGCTGCTCACTGGGGTACGCGCTCCGAACTGACGACGACGTCGCGAAGTGCCTTGAAGTTGAAGGTCCCGGCGAATGCTGGAAGACGGAGCATAACTGGCGAGTCGCACCGGTCGAATCCCCACGGATGGCCGAGCAGACCCGTCGACAAATCGCCGCAATCACGCACAACGGCGAGTCCACAGAGCCGTTGGCACCATCATCAACAGACCCGGTTACCACACCACCAAAGATCACGGTAACTGAGGTCGTCCAGGTGACGCAGATCCGCGTCATTGGTGACGCTGACGGAACGGACTGATCTTCTCTTCACAACAACAACGGACGCGATTCGACGCGATCGAGACACGGAAGCCGACGACACAAATCGTCGGCTTCATCTTTTCCCGCCGACTCTGGCGTAGAATGCGGCAGCCTCCGACCCCGCTCGGAGCACTCCGATCCGCCGCAGATGATCGAAAGGACCTGCATGCCTGCCCGTACAACCGGCCAGCCCCCAACAATCACGCTCGCCTTCGCCGCCGATAGCCCGACCGCATCGACCGCCGACGCCCTCATCCTCGCAGTCCCGCCAGGCGACGACGCATGGCAGGGCCCTCTTGCTGACGTCGATGGCGCGCTCGACGGTGCGCTGCGTCAGGCGCTAACCGACGCCGACTTCGACGGCAAGGTCGGCTCGACACTGACGATTCCGACGTTGGGCCGTCTGCCGGCCAAGCGCATCGTTGTCACCGGCCTGCCCGCCTCGGGCGCTGGCGTCACCGAGACGCGGCGTGCCTACGGCGCAGCCGTCTCTGCCGCCGCGAAGGCCGGCGCGAAGAACATTGCCGCCCCAGCGCCGGGCGGATCCGAAGGCGAAGTCGCGCGCTACCGCGCTGCGATCGAGGGCGTCCTGCTGGCCAGCTACGACTTCCGCGGCTACAAGGCCAGCCGCGGCGAAGCCAGCGGCATCGACTCCTGGACGTTCCTGACCACCGAAACCGATGCGGCCCGCAAGGGTGTTGCCGAAGGGTTCGCCATCGCCTCGGGCATCTACCTGGCCCGCGACCTCGTCGCCGAGCCAGGCCAGACGATCTACCCCGAGACACTGGCCGCCGCCGCGAAGCAGATGGCGACTGACAACGAGCTCGACTACCGTGAGTACGACGAGAAGCAGCTAGCCGAGATGGGCGCGAACGCGATCGTCGATGTCGGCAAGGGCAGCGTCCACCCGCCGCGCCTGCTGCACCTCACCTACACGCCGTCCGGCGAATCGAAGGGCACCATCGCCTTCGTCGGCAAGGGCATCACGTTCGACACCGGCGGCATGAACCTGAAGCCGACCGGCGGCATCGAGACGATGAAGACCGACATGGCCGGTTCGGCAGCCGTCCTCGGCGCGATGCGCGCCGTCGCCGGACTGGACCTTCCCTTCACCGTCTACGGCATCATCGCCAGCGCCGAGAACATGCCCAGCGGCACCGCGTTCCGCCCCGGCGACGTCCTGACCGCACTGAATGGCAAGACGATCGAGATCATCTCGACCGACGCCGAAGGCCGCCTTGTCCTGGCCGACGCACTCGTCTATGCCGCCCGCGAAGGTGCTGACGAGATGATCGACCTGGCGACGCTGACCGGCGCGAAGATGATCGCGCTGGGTGCGGAGTCGGTCGCCGTCTTCTCCAACGACGACGATTTCGCGGCACGGGTCGTCGACGCCGGCACTGAGGCGGGAGACCTGTTCTGGCACATGCCGCTCTGGGACGCGCTCAAGAAGCAGATCAAGAGCGACATCGCCGATATGAAAAACAGCGGTGGCCGTGGCGGCGGCGCGATCACTGCCGCGCTGCTGCTGGCCGAGTTCACCGAGGGCAAGCCCTGGGTACACCTCGACATCGCCGGCGCAGCTTACACCGACTCAGCACGCGACGATACGCCGAAGGGCCCGACCGGCATCGGCGTCCGCGCTTTGGTGAACTACCTGGAAGCGAAGGCGCGCGCATAGAGCGCAGCCTGCGTTAGCAACGAAGCACCCTTGCGAGTTGTCGCAGGGGTGCTTCGTTGTTGCGAGGATGAGCGCGCAAATCCGTTCCCAGGAACAGCGCTGGCGCTGTCATCGCCGTGAGGCGACCCTCCCGCAGGCGTGCACTGATTGGCAAAGAAAGCGCGCAAATCTTCCGTACGGACAGGACCCGGCCTGTCCTCGCCGTGAGGCGACCCTCCCGCGTCGAAGTGCAACCTTCCAACCACTGAACCCGCGTGACTGGGGGTCTGCATACATCCGCGCATCACGAACATGCGTTATGGCCGTCGAAATGTAGGGGCATATCGCATACGCCCGTATAACACCACGACCTGATCGAATCGACAGCCACAGTGTCCGGGTGCCCATTATGGATGGTCATGTATCTGGCCGGGCGTATGCGATACGCCCCTACATTTTGGGGCAGACGCGTGGCGACACGTAGAGGCCGCCGTCAACCGAACCGGGAGGGTCGCCTCACGGCGAGGACAGGCCGGGTCCTGTCCGTACGGGGGATAGGACGCCGATTGTCTCTCCAACGCACTGCACGGGAGGATTCGCCCTCAGCCGCCCAGCAGTGCGATCTTGCGCTCGGCCAGCTCGGTGAACACGTCCATCAGCCAGGGGATCATCTCTTCAGGGACCTGGCTGTCGGCTATGAAGTCCTGCAGCATGAGCGCCTGCGTCTGGGCGTCGAACTCGGTCGCCATCCAGACAAACTCGGCGATCACGGCTGCCGATTGAAACTCGGTTTCGTTGCGCGCGTTGAGCAGCAGCGGAGCAGCGTACTCGAAGAACAATTCGCTGGCCGGGTCGATTTCGACCGGCATGGTCGGGTCTGCCGCGACCTGCTGGACGGCCTCCTGTGCCTGCGAGACGGACTCGCGTGCGTTGCGCAGTCGCCGGTTGCTAGTACGCTGGCGTCGCTTCGAGGTCAACCTGGCGCAGCCCTCCTATCGGCGCGGGATAGCCGCAGCCGACGAGAAAATCGATGACCGACTGAATCACGTCGTCCGGCGTCGACGCACCGGCGGTGATACCGGCGGCGTCCTTGCCCTCTAACCAGGCAACGTCGATATCCTCAGCCCGTTCGATGTGGTAGCTCGGAACACCCATGAGGTTGCCGACCTCAGCCAGTCGCGCCGTGTTCGACGACTTCTTGCCGCCGATCGCAAGGATCACATCGGCCTCACGCGCAAGCTGCTTCAGCGCATTCTGGCGCTCGAAGGTCGGCTCGCAGATCGTGTTGGTGATACGGATCTCGCCACCCTCCGGCGACACCAGCGCCGTCAGCTCGGCGACAAAGCGCAGCATCTCATCGGTGTTCTTCGTCGTCTGCGAGACGATCGCGACTTTGCGCGGAGGAGTCTTCGCGCCCTCTTTGCGCGAGCCGCGCGGCGCGTCCCACGGCAGATCAGCGATCTTCTTTGCCGGATAGATGCGCGACGTTCCGGACCAGGCCATGATGCCCTTGACCTCGGGATGGAAGTAATCGCCGTAGACGACGACGGTGTAGCCCTGCTTGGCGAGCTTGTTCGCCATGCGCTGGACCTTGGTCACGAGCGGACAGGTCGTGTCGATCAGCTCCAGCCCGAACTTCTCCGCCTCGGCCTTGCGCTCCGGGCCGGCGCCGTGGGCGGTGATCGCCACACGCTTGTAGCCGCGGTTGGCTGCCTCCTCGACCGAGGTGGCCGTATCGACGCCCTTGGAGTGCAGACGTTCGACAACCTGCGGGTTGTGGATCACGTCGCCAATCGTCGCCACTGGATTATTGACGTCGCCCGCATCCTGGATAATCTCCAGCGCGCGCCGCACGCCCCAGCAGTAACCCATCTCGTTCGCCAGAATAATTCGTCGGTCGCCCATGGCCGTGGCATCCCCTTCCGGACCGGTCTTCCTTGCCGCAACCCAACAGGATGGCTGGGTATGGCGCTCTGAGTATACGAATTCAGGAGCGGGGTGGCGGGTTATGGTGAATGAAACGGTGAGGCGAACGGCCAGACGATTGCGATCCTCGCTCTTGCGGTACTAACCGAGCCGCCTCGGCCCAGGTGATAGTTTCGTGGTGTTGCGTAGTGGGACCGCGTCATGTCGATTCAATAGACATTCTCATGCGTATCCAGGCGCAACGCCTCACCTATGCGTGGGTAGCATGTAGTAGCATTGATAGTTTCACAATACACGACTACGTCCATGATACAATGATATTGGAAGTCGAGAGGGCAACGATATGAAGGAACTAATCACGACAATGACTCAGCGCGGTCAGATCACCGTACCCGCTGAGATTCGACGCATGCTTCGACTCAGGCCACACGACAAGGTTGCGTTCACCGTTGAGGATGGTGAGGTCAGGATCGTTCCGGTTGCCTTTACCGCCGCTTCGGCATTTAGCTCAATTGAGCCGGTGGATGAATCTCAAGACTTCGAGGATCAAATTCGCCAGGCGAAGGTGGAACGGGCTGAACGGACGATCCGTTCACTGTCAGTCCGATGAGGTTCGCTGATACCAACATCTTCCTTCGCTACCTGGTACGACCGGTCACAGACGCTGACCAGGTTCGCGCCGTAGCCTGCCGCGCGTTGATTGAACGCATAAGCACCGGCGAGGAAGAGATCACGACTTCGGAAGCCGTGTTGGCGGAGATCGTCTATGTGTTGTCCTCGCGCCGTCAGTTTGGATTGAGACCGGACGAAATCGTGGCAAGATTGAATGCCATTGTGATGTTGCCGGGTCTGAAAATCACTCAGAAGCGGCTGTATCTTCGCGCGCTCGACATCTATGCGTCGCATACTGATCTTGATTTTGAGGATGCTATTACGATCGCCATCGTCGAGCGAATGGAACAAGCCGAGCTTTACTCGTATGACACTGATTTTGATCGAGTCTCAGGAATCACCCGCTTGGAACCTGGGACTGACTGAAAACTCTGCATGTCTGAATTCTCCGAGAACTGTCCAGTGAGCGATCTGACACGAGCACGCTCACTGGAATATTGCCCGCCCGCTCGATCAGATCGGGCGGGCGGGCCAACCCGGGTCAGGATGTAATGGTAAACTCCCTATCCGACCGCGCTTCTGTGTCGGCGTCGTAGCCAAGTGGCAAGGCAGGAGTCTGCAAAACTCTGATCGGCGGTTCGAATCCGCCCGACGCCTCCAGGTTTCAATGATGCGCCGGTGGACGGCGCCCGCGTTTGCGGGCGTCGTTGTGCTTTGTGCGGCACTGCTGCTGGCGAGTTGCAGTGGACCGAACCGGCGTGAGGCGGAACCTAGCGCGACGGTCGCGATCGCGGCGACTGAGACGCTAGCAACCAGCGCGCCGACTGCGACACCGCCGCCGACAATGACCCCAACTCCCCCACCACCGACCGCAACTGCGCCTCCAACGGCGACCACCGAGCCAACAGCAAGCCCAACGGTGGAGCCAACGGCCACGCCAACACCGGAGCCGACTCCTGCCGATCAGGCGCTTGGGCTGCCGGACGTCGATGCGCATTACCAGCTGGACATCACGTCGGTGGATGTCGGCAGCGGCGCGGTTGAGGCGCACGAGGTGGTGACGATCCGCGAGTTCCGCGGGGCAGTGCCGGATGCGCTCTACCTGCAGGTTGTGCCGGCCTGGGATGGCTTCTTCACGCTGGACGCGATGACAGTGCAGGGGCAACTGATGGAGCCTGAGGTGCGCAACGATGGAGTGATACTGGTTGTACCGGTACCGGGCGGTCAGGCCGCGCCATTCGTGATCGAGCTGGATTTCCGGCTGGACGTTGGCTACGAGGCGAGCGGCTGGGGCGGCACTTCGCGCGACGGGCAGGTGCTGCGGCTGGGCTACTGGTTCCCGATCATTTCGACTGATCACCCGTTCAGCTCGACGCTCGACCCGTCGTATACGGCCGTCGCAGAGTTTGATGTCTCGCTGGCGATAGATGCGGGCGTGCAGTTCGCACACACCGGCGAGATCAGCGGTCGCGAGGAGCTAGCTGATGGCCGGGTGCGCTACGCGATGCACGCCAAGGATGTGCGCGACTTCGCGCTGACCATCTCGCCTGCCTATGCGGTCGATACGACGGTCTCGGCAGGTGGCGTGACGGTTGAGCTGTATACAGTCAACGCGTCGGACGAAACGAAGCAGGTGATTCTGGCGGCGGCGGTGGATGCGCTGGATCAACTTTCGGCGCTGCTAGGTCCGTATCCCTATGCGACCTACCGGATCGCCGACGCCGGGCCGTCGATGCCGGGTGGAGTTGAGTTCCCGATGCTGATCTACATCAACACGGCCTACGTGCCGCTCGACCGACTGATCTATCACGAGACGGCCCACCAGTGGCTGTACGGGATCATCGGCACGCGGACGCTACTGGATGGCTGGATCGACGAAGGCGGCGCGGAGTTCTTCGAGCGCGGACTGCCGACCGGTTTCAGGGAGGTGCCGAGCGTCGTCGAGGGTGGCTATCGCTACCCGATTGACGCGACGGCGGCCGAGATGTCTGGTGCCGACCGGCAGTGGTACTACTCGATCTATGAGCAGGGCGCGCGGTTCTGGTACGCGGTGGCGGACCAGATGGGTTCAGACTCGTTCTGGGCGGCGCTGCAGAACGTCTACGCCGAGCACGCCTTCGGCATCGTCACGCCGTGGGATCTGCTGTCAACCTGGCAGCGTTACTCGTCCGTCGATCTGCGGCCGCTGTTCGCCGAGACCTTCCGCTACGGCTGGATCGACCAGCTGCCGGCGCCCGGCAGCTAGCCAAGCAATCGACGGATGACTGCGCTGACGATGCTGAGGGCAATCGAGATGAGCAGCATCGAGGCCAGCGGGATGTAGACGCGGCTGTTGCCACGCTCGATTCGGATGTCGCCGGGCAGCCGGCCGAACCAGGAAAACGCGCCAGTCATCACGAGCAAGCCGATGAGGATGGCCAGAACACCGAGTGCGATGATGAGCAGGCCGATGTCGCGTTCGCTCATGCAGCATCCCTTCCACAACAAGCGAACCACAGGTGTGCGGCGGCTGGGTTACACTGCGCCGACGACCGACAGAGGAGGACAGGTGGGCGAGACATCATCGCGGCAGATTCGGCGGTCTGACGAGCATTACACGCCGATAGCAAGCGCGTACACGACCAGCGCTATTCACGCGCAGGGCGCGGACCTCGCCCGGCTCGTCGAGCTTGCGGCGCTTGCACCGGGCGCGCTTGTGCTGGATGTCGGCACCGGCACCGGCCACACCGGTCTGGCTTTCGCCGCTGCCGGGGCAAGCATCGTCGGACTGGACCTGACCCATGCGATGCTGGCGGAGGCACGCGCTCTGGCAAAGGAGCGCGGCGCGGCGCTCGCGCCGGTCCGTGGCGCGGCGGAGCTGCTGCCGTTCTCAGATGCGACGTTTGACGCGGTCGTCTGCCGGTACTGCGCGCATCATTTTATGGATGTAGCGGCGGCAATTGCCGAGATGGCGCGTGTCGTGAAACCGGGTGGGATCGTCCTGCTGGACGACCATGTTGCGCCGGAGGATGACGCTGCCGACGAATTCATCAACCGGCTCGACTGGCTGCGCGATCCGTCGCACCGGCGAGAGCCACGACTCAGCGAGTACGAGGGCTGGTTCGGAGCAGCCGGACTGCGGGTGACGGCGGTTGAACACCGGCGGGAGCGAATCCATGTCGACGAGTGGTTCGCCCGGGCACGCACGACACCGGAGCGCCAAGACGAAGCTCGGACGCTGCTGGCAACTGCCGCGCCCGAGCTTCAGGATCTCTTCGCGATTACTGCCGATCCGGTCGGCTTCGATCTGCATGCCGTGATCGTGAGCGCCGTGCGCTAGCGCACTGGAAGCGCTTCGAGCAGCCGGTCGATGTCGCTGGCTGTGTTGAAGAAGTACGGCGCGACACGAAAGCCCGACGCCCGTTGCGTCACCGATACGCGCGCATCCTTCAGACGCTGGGCGATCTCGTCATCTTCGGTCGCGCCACCGCTGGTGAAGGTCAGAATCTGCGACCGCCGCGCCGGTGTGAGATCGGAAACGATCTGATAGCCCGCGCCGGTCAAGCCCTCGGCCAACGTGTCCAGCAGCGCCAGTGAATGCGCGGCGCTGCGCTCGGGACCAACTTCGGTGACGAGCGAAAGCGATGAATGGAGCGCTGTCATTCCGGCCTCGTTGAGACCGCCAGTCTGAAATCGTGCAGCACCGTCGCGCCAGTCGAGCGCATATTCAGGATCGTCGAACGGGCTGCGGACTGACAGACGACCAGCGTAGGTTACCTGTAGTCGCTCAGCCGCGCCGGGAGCGAAGACGACGACACCGAGGCCGAACCCGGCCATCAGCCACTTGAAGCAATGGGACACGACGGCAGTCGCGCCGAAGTCAGACATGTCGACCGGCTGAATGCCAAGTGCCTGTGTCGCGTCCACGAAGAGCTCAACGCCACGCTCGCGACAGAGTGCGCCGAGTGCCTGGATGTCGTTCCGATAGCCGTCGATGAATTCGACGTATGAAATCGCCATCGCCCGCGTGCGGTCGTCGATGCTGTCCGCGATCAGATCGAGGTCGGCGCGGCCAGCTTCGTTGCGCGGCACCAGACGGACGGATACCTCCTGGCGCTGCAAGTTCCGAAACGGATAGACGACCGACGGATATTCGCCTTCGAGGAGTACGACGTTGTCGCCCGGCCGATAGTCGATGCTGTGGGCCAGCAGGTTCATTCCGTCGGCCAGCGACGGCACCCAGGCGATATCTGCCGGCGTCGAACCGGTCAATGTCGCCATCATCTGAGCGGTCTCTGCCGCGATGTCGGGACGCTCCGTCTCGAAGAAGTTCGGCGCATCGCCAATGTTGGCGACCCATGCCTGCGTTGCGCGCACGGTGCGCTGAGGGAATGGGCCGAACGAGGCGGTGTTGAGATACGCCCACTCGGCAGTAAACGGGAACTCGCTCCGCAGCGCTTCCACGTCGATCGGTTCGGACACTCGATACCTCCTGTGCGGGGTGCTCGTGAAAACAAGTCGGGGGTTGATGCGAGCGCCGCCCTGCCACGACGCGGCGGCGGATTCTCGCCGCCGCGTCGTGTTGACGCCCATGCGATCGGGCAATGTAATCTGATCAGCGCAGCGGCAGCGCGCGCACTAAGCGCTCGATGTCGTCGGCGGTGTTGTAGAAGTACGGTGAGACGCGGATGCCGCGCCCACGCAGCGTCACGGAGATCTTCGACGCTTCCAGGTCGGCGACGATCTGGTTGTCGCGGTCGCGGTCACCACTGGTGAAGGTGATGATCTGCGAGCGGTGGTCGGGGTCCATGTCAGACGCGATGTCGTAGCCTTTCTCATCGACGCCCTCGGCGAGGCGCGACGTGAGGTCGAACGTGTGGGCCGACGACCAGGCCGGACCGACCTGCGTCACGAGCGACATCGAGCTGAGCAGCGCCGCCAGGCCGAGCTGGTTCAGACCGCCGGTCTGGTAGCGGCCAGCGCCGTCGCGCCAGTCCAGCGCGTAGTTGTGATCTCCATAATCGACCTTGACCCCCGATCGTCCGGCGTAGGTAACGTCGATGCGCTCGATCGCGTCCTCGGCAAAGATGACGACGCCGACGCCGAACCCGGCCATCAGCCACTTGTAGCCGTGCGAGGCAACGGCGCTGACTCCCGTGCCGACGAGGTCGACCGGCTGCGCGCCGAGCGATTGAGTGGCGTCGACGAACAGCTCGATGTTGCGCTCGCGGCAGAGCTTGCCGAGCTTGACCAGGTCGTTGCGGAAGCCGTCCATATACTCGACGTGCGAGATCGCCAGCGCTCGGGTGCGATCGTCCATCGCCGCTTCGATCAGGGCCGGATCGGTGCGGCCCTCGGCGTTACGCGGGACGAAGCGGATCTCGACACCGCGGCGCTGGAGATTGAGGAAGGGGTAGACGACCGAGGGGAACTCGTCGGTCGGGATCAGGACGTTGTCGCCTTCCTTCCAGCTGACGCCGTGGGCGAGCAGGTTCATGCCGTCGGCGAGGGACGGCACCCAGGCGACCATGTCGCCGCTGGTACCGGCCAGGCTGGCGACTGCCGCTGCGGCCTTGTCCGGCACCGACTCGCGATCGGAAGCGAAGAAGTCGCCGGGGCTGGCGAAATCCTCGGCCCAGCGGTGGACTGCTTCGACGGTACGCCTCGGGAACGGACCATAGGCCGCGTGGTTCAGGTACGCCCATTCGCCAGCCATTGGAAATTCATCACGCAAAGTCTGAAGGTCAACCGATTGAGCCACGCAAAGCCCTCCCCGTCATCTGTCTACTGCATGCCGCTGCTACGAACGGCGGCATCGTACCGCAGGTCAGTCCTCGCGTCCTGCCGTGGTGGCGTGCGGCTCGCCGGTGACGTCGGTGAGGGTGTCCTTGTCGACCGACAGGTGGACGACGACATCGTCGGCGTGCTCGACGAGGGCGATCGAGATGTAGCGCTCGTGGTGGCGGAAGAAGCCCTGTTCGACGCGGAAGCCCTGGACGCGACCCTGGCCATCGCTGGCGATCTCGGTGATGCGCCCGACCTCGTCCTCGTTCTTATCGACGACCATCGTTCCTTCCGAGAGCATGATCGCGTTCGGCATGCGCTCGCGGACCTCGTCGTCGACCATCAGGTCCTCGGTAACGAACGGCGTCGACGGCCACATGTAGCCACCGGCACCGTAATAGCCGGCCGGCGGCACGATGTAATCCGAATCCAGGTACTCCATCATCTGGTCGGCTTCGGCCTCGGTCAGTCGGACATGCACCTTGCCTTCTTCGACATTAATGACCTGCTCGATCGGTACGATCTTGTCGGTCGGGAAGAACCAGCCCTTGCGGACGATGATTGCGCGCTCGCGGCGGGTGGCCGGGTCCATGACGATGCTGTCGACAATGCCGAGCTTCTCGCCGTCTGAGCCGATGATGTCTGCTCCGAGCTCAATGGTCATCTATCTGCCTCCTCAGTCGTCGTGTGCCGGACGGAAGCTCCGGCCCAGGTCAGGTACGCAAGGCGTATTCCCCAAGTGCAGGTTTGGCCGCATGCCAGATGCCCGTGTATCATCGGCGACACAGTAGCGCACGACTTCATGCCGCGCCGGTCGGTCCGGGTGGTCGGCGTGTTTGATGGAGATGCCGCGGACAATGCCCATGCCAGCGCCGTTCACACCACAGCCAAGGCTGGTTCTGTTCGACCTCGATGACACGTTGTGCGATTATCGCACCGCGCGAAGAACCCGCACGCAGCACGCGCTTGAGCCGTGGTTCACCGCTGCCGACGACCTCGCTGCTGCCGTTGATCTGGCGATGTCGTACCCGACTGAGGGCGACGAACATTTCGCCGCCGTGCTCGACAGTCTTGGTGTGGACGCACCCGACGCGACCGACGTGACCCGCGCGCGGTTTGTCGAAGATCGCTACCGTGGCCTGGCGATGTTTGACGATTCGCTGGAGGTCGTCGCGGCGATCAGCGAGATCGCCAACGTCGGGATCATCACCAACGGGCCAACAACGATCCAGCGCGCCAAGATCGACATGTTCCATCTGACGGCGCACTTCCCGGTCATCGTCGTCTCAGAGGAAGTCGGCGTCTGGAAGCCGGACCCGCGCATCTTCGCCATCGCTCTGGAACGCTCGGGGCATCGGCCGGAAGACGCGATCTACGTCGGTGATTCGATCGAACACGACATCCCGGGGGCGCACGCTGCCGGTATGCGGTCGGTCTGGATGACCCGCCGAGAGCGCGCATGGACCGGCGGCGAGCCGCCGGACGCCGTCGTCGCAAGCCTGCAGGAGCTGCTTCCTCTTCTCGGAATCAGAACGTAACGTTCAGCCTATCGGAGGTACCATTGAACCGTTGGTTCGGATTACTGCTGGTCATCGTCATGGTCACCTCCGTAGCCTGCGGCGGGGACGATCAAACTCCCACCACAGACCAGACGCAGTCAACGGTTCCAGCCGGTGTGGGCGCTGCGGACACAACCGCGACGACGCAGACGATTGAGCCAACCGCGCCACCGGTGGATCTGACAACACCGACGCCTGGCCCGCTCACCCCTGAACAGATTCAGCAGCTCCAGCCGAACGAGCTGGGACAGATTCCGGTCCTCGAGTATCACCAGATTGGCGCGGTGCCGGAGCAATTTGTCCGAACACCAGATCAAATGCGCGGCGATCTCCAGTGGCTCTACGATCATGGGTTCTATGTCGTTAATCTGAGCGACATCGTGAACGATACGCTGAACGTGCCGGCGGGAAAGAAACCGGTGGCATTGACGTTCGACGACAGCCCGGCCGGACAGTTCCGGCTGATCCAGCTCGACACAGGGCAGTATCTGATCGACCCGGATTGCGCCGTCGGCATCATGGAGTCGTTCTTTGGCAAGTATCCGGACTTCGGTCGCGGTGGGCAGTTCGCTGTGTTGCCAACGATGTTGTTTGACTGGACGACCGTGGCCGCCGAGCCGGATCAGCAGCAGTTTGGCCAGATGAAACTGCAATGGCTTGTGGACAACGGCTACGAGCTGGGCAATCACACAATCGACCACGTCAGCTTGGCCGGACTGACGAACGACGAAATCATGTACCAGCTGGCCGAGGCGAACATGGCGATTCAGCAGCTTGTCCCCGGCGCAGCGATCGACGCCATCACGTTGCCGTTCGGCGTCTATCCGGATGGCGGCGACGACACGCTCTTCCGTGGATTCGATTACAAGGGTCAGCACTTTGTCTGGCAATCGGCATTGCTGGTCGGTGCGAATCCGACGGTCGTGCCGATCAGCACCGAGTGGGACCAATACGCGGTGGCGCGCATCCAGGCGTTCGACGATGAGCTCAACAAGTGGTTTGGCGTATTTGAGGACAATCCGGGCCTGCTGTACGTCAGCGATGGCGACCCAAACACCCTGACGATTCCAAATGATCTCCATCCATGGTTGGTCGGTACATTCGACGAAACCAGGGCCAACGGGCGACAGATCATTCGCTACTGAGTGACACAACGGGGAAACCAGTCGGGAACGACGTTCCGTCCCGGCAGGTATCTGTGTCTGCACGGGCAGTATCAACCGCATGAACATGCTGCGTTCTTGCCGGGACGCACGCTCGCAACATCTCAGATTTCGCACAGAAACCGCAAACCCCGAATTGCTCGACCACTGTTGCACAGCCAAGCGTGCATCTGGTGGTCAAGATAGTGCATGATTATTGATGCAGTCTGGAGTACCATGACGCTGCTCAAGCGACGTACTATACGCGTGCAGTTATCGATGAAAGGGTGAAACCATGAAATTCCGAATGGTAACCGGCGAAGAGCGCGAACGGCTCCTCGGAAGCAAGAAGTCAACCGGTTTCAACTATCAGCCATATCTTGAGGTCATCGACAGCGCGAACGATGGTGAAGTCGTCGCGGTTGAGATTGATACACGCTACGAGCGCGGAGAGAAGATTCGCTTCAGCCGCGCCGCGCGCTTGCGCGGAAAGTCGCTGACCTGGTTGACTCCGTCCGAAGACGACGAAGTCGTGTTCCAGCTTGGCCCGGCCAAGGCACCGCGCAACCGCACACGCAAGACCCCGATGGCCTAGCGCCCACACGACGCTTCGGAGCGTCCAGCTATTTGGGTGAGCGGCCCGCTTCGTTGTACGGATCGTGACCACGCTCGTCGCTCAGATGCACTTCGTCAGCCGGCTCGACGTGGACAGTGACGTCGGCCGGCTGGCCGAGACTCTCCTCAACCCGATGTGCGACCACACTGGCAATCTCGTGCGATGTGTGGACAGACATTTCCGGATCGACCTGAATGTGCAGATCAACCCAGGTGCGGCCCTCGCCACCCCGCGACCGGATGTTGTGCGTCCCCTGCACACCCGGAATGGATAGCGCGACAGCCTCGATCTCCTCCGGCTCGGCTGCCACTGCATCACTCAGCACAAACGTCGCATCGCGCACGATCTCCCAGGCACCCCAGGCGATGGCCACCGCAATCACCAGTGTGATCGCTGCGTCCGCCCAGTGATAGCCAAGCGCGACGACGATCAATGCGCCGATGACGGAGAGTGACACATAGATGTCGCTGGTTGTGTGGCGTGCATCCGCCATCAGCAGGCTACTGGCCAGCCGCTTGCCGGCCCGACGCTCCCAGATCGTCACACCGGTGTTGATACCCAACGTCACCAGCATGATGACGAAGCTGATGATCGACACATCCGGTGAGTTACCAGACTGCAAGCGCCCCCACGCCTGCTGGACGAGCGTGAACAGCGCCAGCAGCATCAATGCGGCAATCGCCAGCGAGGCGAGCGTTTCGTAGCGGTGGTGGCCGTAGGGGTGGTCACGGTCCGGTGGGCGGGAGGCGATCGAGATCCCGATCAGGGCGACGACATTTCCGGACGCGTCGAGGATCGAATGGAAGCCATCGGCGGCGATCGCCAGCGAGCCGCTGAACATGCCAAACGCGATCTTCGCCACGGCGACGAGCAGATTCAGCAACAGGATAATCGCCAGCATACGCCGGACTTCGGACGTGCGTTCCGCAGGCGCAATGAACTGCGGGCGCGACGATGTTCGTGCCCCATCAGTGCGTTGCTTTTCCGCGATTTTCACCATGACGACTCCGCCTGCCCGGTCGGCTGTAGTGCCGGAATACCGAGTCTATCGACCGGCGAGGCGGAAGTCAGGGGGCAATTCGCCGATTAGCGGCGGCGAATTGAGGAAGTGCAGCCGCTCAAACCGCGGCTGCTTCCTCCGTGAACGATGCATTTGTGAAGACTTCCTGGACATCGTCCAGATCCTCAAGTGCCTCCAGCAGCTTCATCGCCGTTTGCGCCTGCGCGCCCTCGATGTCGACGTGGTTCTGCGGCACGCGGGTAACATCCGCAGCTTCGACATCCAGGCCGGACGAGCGCAATGACTCGGCAACGGCGTTCACCTCAGCAGCCTCAGTGGTGATCACGACTTCGCCATCTTCGCTGCTTACGTCGGTTGCACCGGCGTCGATCGCCTGCAGCTCAATCTCGTCCGGGTCGGCCTCACCGGCTGCGATGATGATCTGGCCGATCGTGTCGAACTGCCAGCCGACCGTGCCGGTCTCGCCCAGCGCGCCGCCGTGACGGTTAAACGCCTGGCGCACTTCGGCTGCGGTGCGATTGCGATTGTCAGTCAGCGCAACGGCCATAACGGCGACACCGCCCGGCCCGTAGCCCTCGTAGAAGACGGTCTGATATTCGACACCGTCGGCACTCGCGCCGCTGCCCTTGGCGACGGCACGCTCGACTGTGTCGCTGCCCATGCCTTCGCGCTTGGCGCGCTCCATTGCCAGACGCAGGCGCACGTTGATATCCGGGTTCGGCCCGGCTTCCCGCACAGCAACGTAAATCTCACGAGCGATCTTGGAAAAGACCTGCCCCTTTTTGTGGTCGTTTGCGGCCTTCTGGCGCTTGATCTGCGCCCACTTGGAATGTCCGGCCATCGCGGTCGTCCTCCCTTGCTCGGAACGGCGCGGGGCGGCAACCAGCCAGGTGCCGCTCGCCGGCGACTCGTAATGCGACCCGTAATTGTAGCAAGCCCCCGGAGCGTCAGGCCGGTGAGACGCGCAACTGCGGTGAGAACGATGGTCGCCGTTCGTCAATCAGCAAGCTGGCGACGCTGCCGGCCAGCAGCAGTCCGATGCACGGCGCGAGCGCGATGTTGTATGAGCCGGTCATGTCATATGCCAGACCACCAACGAACGCACCCAGTGCAGCGAAGAGCTGATGGAACATCGTCGTGTAGCCGAGGATCGACCCGACAGCACGACGGCCATACAGGTCGATGACCGACGCCGAGACGAGCGCGCCATTGGCACGCGAGAGCCCGAACATCACCGCGAAGAGATACAGCGCGCCCGTCGTATCAGCAGCCATCAGGACCGCAACAGAAGCAGCACGCAGGAGGTACAGACCGGCGAGCAGGTGCTTGCGTCCGATCCGGTCGGAGAGCGACCCGACGATCACACCGGAGACCAGGCTCGTGCCGCCAACGACACCGAGCGCTGTGCCGGCCTGCGCCGCCGAGATACCCCGGTCGGTTGCCAGCGCCACGACATGCGTCATCAACAGGTAGATCGTGAAGCCACAGCCCATAAAGCCGCCGATGAGCAGCCAGAATGATTTGCTGCGAAAGGCAATCCGCGTGTCCTGGCGGATCAGGTCGGCGGCGAGGCAGGGATCAACCGGCTCCTTCGTCGGCTCCGCCTGGCCGCCGGTCTCACTATGCCCTTCCGGCGGTTCGGGCCGGGCGAGCAGGAAGAAGCAGATCGGCACCAGCACCAACGAGAGCGCACCAATGACCGCGAAGGAGACGCGCCACGAGAAGTTGATGATCAGGATCGTCGCCAGCGGGAGCAGCACTAGCTGCCCGAGGCCGCCGCCAGTTGATGCAACGCTGAGGGCCATACCGCGGCGCTTGACGAACCAGCGCGCCAGCAGCGCTGCGTTGGTCGACTGTCCCGCGATACCGAAGCCCAACCCGATGATGCCGCCATAGACCAGATACGCGAACCAGAGGCTGGATGTGAACGCCATCAGGATCATGCCGACGCCATTGAGCAGCGCGCCGAGGGTCAGCACCAGTCGCGGGCCGTAGCGATCAGCCATTCGGCCAGCAAATGGGGGGATCACCGCCGAAACGACGGCGAAGAGCGACATCGCCAGCGCGAAGGATGACCGGTCCCAGCCAAAGTCCTCAGTCATCGGCTTAAGAAATACGCCGAATGCTTGCGAGAGACCGGCGGTGAAGAACATCAGCAGGTAGGAAACAAAAAGGATCACCCACCCATAGTAGAATCCGTTAGAACGCTGTCGTGATTGTCTGCGCACCCTATCCCCCGCGTTTCAGCGATAATTGTTGAGAGGTGTAGCACGGAGCGCCGCTCGTTGTCGAGACTGGCTACGTATTGAGGAGAAGCCCAATGTCAAAGTCAAGTCGGTCTAACCCCAAGCCGGTCATTGATGACATTTCAAAGTTGACGGCACCGGAGGCATTCCGCAACGCAATCACGATGGATCCGTTCGCCAGCACCTTCACGTTCGATTACGACGCGTATCGCGGCGAGCCGATCGATCCTCGTGACACGTACCCTGGTGGAACGGATGTGCCACTCAGCGGATATTACATTGATATTGATGGCGCGGTGGTCGACTACTACAACGAGGGCGATCTGTTCCCGCACCTCGGCCCCGGCGACGGCGGGCACTTTGTCTTCCTGACCGATCGCCGCAACGCGACGGTGTCCGATCTACGCTTCATCGCCTTGCGTCGTGGCTGGCACGGGAATGTTCGCGAGCTGCACAGCTTCTGGACCGGACGCCCCCGCCAGCTGCACATTCGCTAACGACGGAGCGCAGCCTCAGTCGCCGCCACCATAGGCTTGGTGCGCGCGAATCGTGGCAATGAGCACCTGATCCATGAAGTGGGTGAGATCGCCGGAAATCCGGTTCGCCCGCTGACTTGGCAGGTGCTCATCGAGTATCTGCGTGGATACCGACTGAATCACCGGCATTCGGAAGAACAGAAACGCTTCTAGCGCATCAGCGGTCGTCAGCCCAACTCGCGCTGAGTAGTAGCCATACTCCCGGCCCAGCTCCCGACCCTCATCAAGGAGGGCATCGCGGTCGCTGCGTGCGCTAATGTAGCGAATCGTCAGGTCGACCATGCGGCGACCGAGTGGGCGCATCTCATCGAGCGTGCGCGCGTTATACGCGCGATACCACGGGCGGTTGCGCACCTGGGCCAGGTAGTCGTGCTCGTAGGCAGACATCGAGCGCGATGTCAGCATCCGCCGATTGATGCCGCTACGCTGCGTGTCTCCGGCAACGATCGCCTTGAGATCGTCTTCGGCGTAACGGCGATGGCCACCGGGCGTGCGGAACACCGGTACTTTGCCGCTGTCCGACCAGCGACGCAACGTCGATTGATCGACACCAAGCATGCGACAGGCCTGATCGATCGACAACCAGCGCGATCCAAGCGATGCGGGCTGGTCGGCAGGCGGACTAGCAGGACGCGTTTGCGGTGCATCGTCCTCAGGAATGGGCAGATCCGCGTCGTACGCGGTAGAAAAAGCAGTCATGGGCGCTCCAGACATAGTGGCTGCGGATTCCGCGTGCCGTTGCTGGGCGAGAATGCAACCGGTGACGCATTGTCGGTGCGTACGCAACACCTGTCAACTCGATGATTGGAAGGGGTGACGATGGCGACCTCACTCGCGGCACTTCAGCGTCAGGTCGATGAATGGGCGCAACGCTACTGGGCCGGTGAATACTGGCCACCGATCAACAACTTTGCGCGGCTGGCGGAGGAGGTCGGGGAACTGGCACGGGCGCTGAATCAGCACCACGGGCCAAAGCGCATCAAGCCCGATGAAGCCGCTGCCGAGATCGGGGCAGAGCTGGCCGATGTGCTCTTCGCGCTGGTCTGTATCGCCAACAGCACCGGCGTCGACCTGCAAGATGCCTGGGACGCCACGCTCGAAAAATACCGCGTTCGTGACGAAGAGCCAGGAGCTGCCGAGCCAGGCGGGAGTGCCTAATAGTACGCGCCGATGTTGTGCAGCGACGTCATGCCGCCATCAATCGCCAGCGCAACACCAGCGATGTACGAGGCATCGTCACTGGCCAGGAACACAGCGGCTCCGGCCATCTCGTCGGTCTGCGCCTGCCGGCCAATCGGCTGGATCGCGGCCTTGGCGTTGCGATCCGCCAGGTGTTTCGCGGCGTCCTCCGGCGTCATCCGCGCGCGGCGACCACCGAGATCCGTATCGACGTAGCCGGGGCAGATGCAGTTCACGCGGATGTTCTCGCGGGTGTAATCGACTGCCATCTGGCGAGTCAGCATGATGAGTCCGCCTTTGGAGGCCGCGTACGGCGCGATGTTCGGCACGGCGATGAGTCCATAGGCGGACGCGACGTGCACGATTGCACCGCCACCGGCCGCTCGCAGATGTTGGATCGCGTACTTCGAGCAGTAGACCGGGCCGAGCAGATTGATGTCGATCACGCGGCGGAACTCATCGATCTCGATGTCTTCCAGCCGCTTGCCGGGGCCACCGATGCCAGCGTCATTCACCAGCACGTCCAGCCGCCCCGCTTCGCTGACCGCCGACTCGACCATCGACCTGGCCGCCTCCGGATCTGAAACATCGCAGGTGATGAAGCGCGCGTCTCCCCCGTTGCTGCGGATCATCTCAGCCGTCTCGTTGCCGCCAGCCTCGTTGATATCAGCGATCACGACGCTGGCACCCTCCACCGCATAGCGCAACGCAATCGCCCGCCCGATTCCCGAAGCCCCACCCGTCACAATCGCAACCTTGTCCTGCAGCTTGCCTGCCATGCTGGTTTTCCTTTCATAGCACTTTCAGCCTGTTACCTTATTGGGTGCATATTCACATGATCGAGCCTTTACACCGCCACGCTGACCCGCCTCACGACACGCTGCGGGCCAGGTAGTAGCTCGCCAGGAACGTGCGATAGGCGGTGATGGCGTCCGGGGAGCTGAAGCGGACGGTGCGGTCGCCGATACGCTCGACGGTCGGGATGAGCGCCGAGAGGTCTGCTTCGGGCGAGTAGTAGAAGTCGATCTCGATATCGACCGGTGTCTCGACCTTCAGCGGCTCGAACTCGTTGCGCTGCAGCCGCTCGACGGCCTCGCAGGCAGCGGCGCGGATCAGGCGACGCGCTTCTTCTGGGTGGACGGAATCGCCGGCCAGTCGCGAGATGCCGCGCTTGACCGAGACACCAACGTGCGGTCCGAGCAGCGTCTCGGCGTCGCGAACGGCGGCGTCATCACCAGTCACCAGCGCAACCGGCACGCCATAGTGTCCGGCAACTGAGGCGGCCAGGCCGGTCTCGCTATAGACCTGGCCGTTGTAGCGCAGCTCGTAGGGATGGAAGGCATGGTTGAGCACACCATCACGGACGCCAGCCGGAGCGTGATAGCCGACGAGGAAGACGGCATCGAACGTCTCGTCCAGTCCTTCGACCATGAACATGTGCTTGACGCGGCCCTGGATGAGGCGTGTCTTCGGGTGGAGTTCGGCCGGCACGATGTTGCGCATCAGCGCGTGGCTATCGTTGACGACGATTTCGGTTGCACCAGCCTCCAGCGCGCCTTCGATGGCGGCGTTCGCTTCGGCGGTCATCAGGCGACGGCCCATCTCGTACTCTGCGCCACCGGCGATGTTGCCCTGCTCGCGGGCGACAATGCCGGCGCAGCCTTCAATATCGACTGACAGATAGATCTTCATCCTGCTCCCCTTCACGTATCAGCGTTGCTGGTGGGGCATCATACGGGCAGATCATGATCTGTGAGCAGGAGGAGGAATCGATGGACGAGGAACAGCGCCTCACGCACTTCGATACGGCAGGGCGCGCGCGGATGGTCAATGTCGGAGACAAAGCAGAGACGCGACGCGTGGCAATCGCCCGCGGCCGGGTCAGCATGCAGCCGGAGACGTTGCGCATGATCGTCGAAGGCCGCGCTGGCAAGGGCGATGTGCTGGGAGTCGCACAGGTCGCCGCGATCATGGGGACGAAGCGCACCGCCGACCTGGTGCCGATGTGCCATCCGCTGCCGATCACTTCTGTCGACGTCGCGCTCTCACCGGATGAAGATGCTTCGGCGGTGCAGATCGAAGCGCGCGTTGAGACACGGGGGAAGACAGGCGTCGAGATGGAAGCGCTGACGGCGGTGACTGTTGCGGCGCTGACCGTCTACGACATGGTTAAGGCAGTCGACCGTGGCATGCGCATCGAGGAGATCCGCTTGATGCATAAAAGCGGAGGTCAGAGCGGCGAATGGAATGCCGAGGGCAAGTCGGGCGTGTGATACGGTTTTGGTGAGGAGTTGAGACGAGCCGACGGGCGTCGCATCGTGCGATCAAGACTATGACACGACCAGCCTGGTTCATTCGACGAGCGCTTGCATTCATCCCGGCCGCACTTGTTGTCGGGCTCCTGACATTCCCGACGATCTGCTTCTGCGGCGGCCAGACACCCCACAGCCACGCACTCTTCCTGCTTTCGCATCACGACCATCACGCTGAGGCGAGCGCCGCCGAGCGCAGCGATAGCCACGAGCATCACGACCACGCTGAACATGCAGACGGCGAGCAGGTGAGCCAGAGTGTCGCCGCACGGCGGGCGACAGCGGGGGCGCAGCAGGTCTCCGTTCAAGCACCGGCGGCTGAGGGCGGCATCAGTATGCCGCTGAGTGTCATGACCCCATTCACCCTCGTGTTCAGCACGATTTCCGGCACCGCCTTGCAGTATCAGGTGGTGCGCGTCGCAATCGGCGTCCACCTGCTTCCGGATACCCCGCCTCCGCGTCTGCGCCTGACGTATTCCCTCTGATTCACTGCGAATACGTACATCGGTCATGCATGCCGATGTCTCAATGGGAGGCCAGATGAGGCTCACGAAGTCCATGATGCGGGCAGCGGTCAGCGCTGTGACGCTTTCGCTTATTCTGTCGATCGTCTTTGCTGGCGTCGCGAGCGCTCATGCGCACGTGCACGTCGGCGACTACGAGCTGACCGTCGGATTTACCGGCGAACCGGCGCTGGTGAACCAGCCGAACGGTCTGGACCTGCGGGTTGCCAAGGGCGAAGGCGAGTCGGCGACGCCAGTCGAGGGTCTGGAAGAGACGCTCAAGGCGGAGATCTCCGTCGCTGGTCAGACAATGCAACTACCGCTGCGCGGTGTCTGGAACACGCCGGGCTCGTACACGTCCGACATCATCCCGACCGAAGTCGGTGCCTACACGATCCGCATCTACGGCACGATCGAGGGCACGGACGTGGACGAATCGATCACAGCCGGACCGGATACGTTCTCCGAGATCGAGTCAACCGACGACATTTCGTTCCCGGCAGTGGCGAGCAGCGCCAGTGATGATGGCGATAGCGACTCGTCGCAGACGCTGGCGATTGCCGGGCTGATTGCCGGGCTGCTCGGGCTGGCAGCCGGTGGGTTCGCGCTGATGCGCTCGCGGCCGGCTTCGGCCAACAGTGCATCTGCCACCACAGACGAGGATATGTAGCACGATGTCCCCAGCGAATCTGGGGAGGGCAGGATGGCGCTGGTGCGCCGTCCTGCTGATCCTCGTCGGCGTGACGGTCGCCGGGGCGCTCGGAGCTGATCAGGCCTCGGCCCACGCGTTCCTTGACCGCAGCACGCCGGCAGCAAACGCAGTCGTTCCAGAGCAACCGGAGGAGGTTCGCCTCTGGTTCACCGAACCGTTGGAGCCAAGCTTCACGAAAGCAAACCTGTATGACTCCAGCGGCACACTGATCGAAACACCGGCGAGTCGGATTGAGAACGACAACGAGCTCGTTCTGCCGCTGCCGGACGGGCTACCGCGCGGCACCTACACCGTCCAGTTTGCCAACGTGTCGGCCGCCGACGGGCACCCGCAACAGGGCTATCTGCCGTTCACCATCGGCGATCAGTCCGACATCGTCGTGCCGGCCAGCCCGGAGCCGTACGACTTCAGCCAGCCGCCGGTCTGGCTCAGCGGCATCGCCCGTTGGCTGGCGTTGCTCGGTATCTGCGCTGGGGTCGGCGGCTTCGCCTGCTGGCTGTGGGTGGTGCGGCCCGCCGCTGCCGGCCTGCCGGAAGAACGCAGACGACTACTTGGAGCGCGCACGCAGCGGTTGGCCCTGTACGGCATCACGATCTCGGTTGTCGGCAGTCTGCTGGCGCTCGTCCTGCAGGTCTGGGCAGGTGGCAACGGCTTCGGCCCGAGCGCGTTTTATGACGTAATCTTCGATACGCGCTACGGTCGTTTCTGGCTGATGCGCGTCTCGCTGGCGCTGCTGCTCGCCTGGGCGCTGATGCTGGATGAAGCGTGGCAGGAGACGATCTCGCCGCGGCTGAGCGCCGGACTGCTGGCTCTCAGTGGCGCGACATTGCTCCCCTACGCGCTTGTCTCGCACGCCGCCGCCTTCCCAACTGGCAGCAACACGGCGATCGTGATGGACTGGATCCATCTCGCTGCGTCCACAATCTGGCTCGGCGGTGTCGCCACGCTCCTGATCGTCCTGATCTACGGCTTGCGCGGTGTCCCTCGGCAACAACGGCACGAAACCTACGCCGTCGCCGTTGAGCGCTTCTCGACCTTGGCCATCGCCAGCGTCATCGTGCTGGTCGTCACCGGCTTCTACAGCGCCTGGCTCGAGGTAGGGAATCTTTACGCCCTGCGCAACACCGGCTACGGGCAGGTGTTGGCGATCAAGCTGGCGCTGATCGTCGTTCTCCTGCTGCTCGGCTTCACCAACCAGCGATTGATCGGTCCGCGCCTGCGGAAATCTGCCGCCAGCGGCAAGCAGTTCGGTCGCGCAATCGCCGCTGAAACGGTCGTTGCGCTGGGCGTGCTGTTTGCTGTCGGGCTGCTCGTCGGGATGCCGACCGCGCGCGAGGTCGTCCGCAATCGCGCCGAACGCACGACGTTCCACCTCGATAGCGGAGCGGTGCACGCGGTTGTCTATCTCGCGCCGGGGTCGGTTGGCGTCAACACCTACACGGTTGATCTGGCAATCGACGGGCGGCCAGCCTCGGATGATGTGCAACTGCTGATGCGCTTCGAACGCAACGATGAGCAGTCGATCGAAGGCATTCGCGAGGTCGAGCTGACGCACGTCAACGGGCCGCGCTACCAGGCGGAAGGCGCAGAGCTCAGTGTCGTCGGCGAGTGGGATCTAACGCTGATCGTGCGGCCACCAAACGTCGCCGAGACGCGGTTCACCCGCCAACTGGATGTCCCGAAGGTGCCGCCGGCATCGACCATCCCCGGCACTCCGCCAACGTTCAGCGGGGCGCTCGCCCCACTCTCGGCGCTGTTCGGTGCGCTGGCCGTCGCGCTGATCGTCATCGGTCTGCGGCGACCGCCATTCGGGCTATCACGCATGACGGTTGTGTCGGCCGGGCTGGCCCTCGTCCTCGTTGCCGGAGCGATCCTCTGGCTGACCCGCGACCCAGCGAACGAGGCATCAACGACAGCCCTGTCCGGGCACGATCTGCCAGCGGTGGCCGTCATACTCCACGAATCGGAAGGAGTGCACGCCAGACAGTAAACTTCCGGGAACGGATGTATGGAAGGAGCGCCGGTGCTACCGCGCTTGACGTGTCGTCGTTATGTCGTGCCGCTGCGCGAAGGCGGATCACTCCCTGCGGTGGTTGACACTGTAGAGGACGGGCAGTTCGTCGTGAAGCTCCGCGGCGCGGGGCAGGGCGAGCGCGCGCTGATCGCGGAGCTGATCGTCGCGCGGCTGGCGCGGACGCTCGGGCTACCGGTCCCGGACGATGCCATCCTGATTCTCGGTGAGGGGTTCGGCAAAGGTGAGCCGGACCCCGAAATTCAGGATGTGCTGCGCTGGAGCGTCGGGTTGAACTTTGGCCTGCGCTGGCTCCCCGGTGCGTTGCCGTTCGACCCAGCGGTCGAGAGCAACGTGTCGCCTGACCTGGCCGCTGAGATCGTCTGGCTCGATGCCTGGCTGACGAACATCGACCGGACACCACGCAACCCGAACCTACTGGTCTGGCAAGGTGGGCTCTGGCTGATTGATCACGGCGCGGCGCTTTACATCCACCATAGCTGGGGCGGTTGGGAGAGTCGCGTGCAGTCGGCGTTTCCGCAGATCAAGGATCACATCCTGCTGCCGCTCGCCGGCGATCTCCGTGCCGCCGACGAACGGATGCGATCGCGGCTGACGCTGGACAGCATTCGCGCGGTCGTCGACGATGTACCGGACGAATGGCTGGCGGGTGACAGCCAGTTCGGCAGCGTCGACGAGCATCGCGAGCGCTACGTCACCTATCTCGACGCGCGGCTCAATGGACCGCGTGCCTGGCTTCAGGAGGCGATTGATGCACGAGAGCGCGGCCCGGACACCTACCAGCCCCGTCTCACCCACCGGGTGGTATAGCTACGCCGTCGTCCGCATCGTGCCACGCATCGACCGTGGCGAGTGCATCAACGTCGGCATCATCCTGTTCGCTCGTGAGCAGGGCTTTCTCGACGCGCGCATCGCGCTGGACGCCGAACGGCTGCAACTGCTCGACCCTGGCGTCGACCTGGAGCTCGTCGAGCGCCACCTGGCGACGTTTCAGGCAATCGCTCGTGGCGATACAACTGCGGGTGGCTCGATGGCCGAGTGGCCACCATCCGAGCGATTTCATTGGCTTACCGCTCCGCGCAGCACGATCATCCAGACGTCGCCGGTTCACATCGGTGCGACCGACGATCCGGCTGGGTCGATCGAAATGCTGCTCGATACGCTGGTCCGTCGACCAGTGCCGAACTGACGCACCGTACGCAAGGAAGATGTCATGATCCGTCGCTCGCCATTACACCCGGACCCGCAGGAACTGTATGCGGACTGGGCCAGGATTGTTGCTGCCGAGAAGGAGCAGGTCGAACGCCTGCGTGAATGGCAGGAAGCTGATTACTACGCGCCAGTCGCGCACCACTTTGCGGTCGATCCACATCGCACCGACGATCCGGTACTGGAACTCCTCTACAGCCTCGGCGGTCCGGGCACGCGCTGGCTCGACATCGGCGCGGGTGGGGGCAGATACGCGTTGCCGCTGGCCGTTTCCGGCCGCCCGGTTGTCGCGGTCGAGCCCAGCGAATCCATGCGCAACGTCCTGCAGGAGGGCATTGAGGAGCACAACGTCTCCAACATCGAGATCCTCGCTGGGCGCTGGCCGGCTGTCGCAAATGGCGTCAGCGTCGATGCCGCGCTGATGGCGCACGTCGGCTACGATCTGCCGAACATCGGCGAAGTACTGGATGCAGCCGAGGCGGCGGCGAGCCAGTGGTGCTGCGTCATCACGATGGACCGTGCGCCGTCCGGCGGCTTCGTCAATCTCTGGGAAGCTGTCCATGGCGAGGAGCGCTACCTGTTGCCGGCCATGCGTGAGTTGCTGCAGGTGCTGCTGGCACGTGGAGCAACGCCCGAAGTGCATATCATCGAGCGGCAGTTCCGCGCGATGGATGAGGACGACATGCGCGCCAGTGCCCGCCGCCGCCTGTGGCTGTCGGAAGGTTCGGAGAAGGACCGGAAGTTGCAGTCGCTGATTGATGACATGCTTGCTCGCGGCGAGAGCGACTGGGGCTTCCCCAACTCAATCGTTGCCATCGTCTGGCAGCCGCCGTCTGCCACGCTGGGGGATGGAGACGCAGGTGCGCATTGAGCAACGCCTCAACGAAATGGGCCTGGTTCTGCCGCCACAGCTCCCGGTTCAGCTGCCGTTCCCATGGGTTCGCACGCATGGCAACCGGGTGTTCGTCTCCGGGCACGGGCCGCAGAATCCTGACGGCTCGTTGGCCGGACCGTTCGGCAAGGTCGGCGGCGAGCTGACGCTGGAAGACGGCTATCAGGCCGCCCGACTGACGGCGTTGGCGATCCTCGGCAGCCTGCAACGCGAGGTCGGCGATCTCGATCGCATCACAGCCTGGCTGCGCGTCTTCGGCATGGTCAACGTCGCGCCTGGCTTCAACCAGACGCCGTCCGTAATCAACGGCTTCTCCGACCTGATCCTTGAGCTGTGGGGCGAGGAGTCCGGCAAGCACGCGCGCTCGGCCGTCGGCATGGCGGCGCTGCCGTTTGACATCGCTGTTGAGATCGAGGCTGAGGTGGAGATTCGGTAGGAGCCTGTCGGCCCTCACCTGCGACCCAGAGGGTACTCCGCCCCCTCTCCCAACGTTGGGAGAGGGGGTGTTCTGTGTTTGGGGGTGGGTGCCGGTCCACGCGTTGCATTCTCGATATTACGGTGGTATTACCCTGGTATCAGTGAATAGCGGGGAGAGTATTGTGCCGAGTAGTTCTAACCGGCGGCGGATTGAGATTCCGGCCGGGTTGTATGAGCGGTTGCGGGAGCGGGCGGAGGAGCGGGGGATTCCGGTGGCGGCGTTGGTGACGTGGCTGCTGACGGAGACCCTTGATGAGCAGGGGCGGCCGCAGTTGCACCCGACTGCTGACCAGCGCCTCGACGAAGTCCTCGCGATCGTGCGGAAGATGCAGGCCGACCAGCAGGCGCAGGCGGCACGCGAGTACGTGCGCTTGCGCATTCCCGAGGGCTATGTGCCGCTGATGGTGCCGAGCGAGTCCGAGCGCTTGTCGCGGCATCACGAACGGCTGATCGTCGAGTTGCGGCAGGAAGCTGAGGGCGAGACATGAGTGCCGGCACGCTACGGCAGGCACTCGTTGCCCGGCTCCGACGCAACGGCTTTCTCAGCGACCCGGCGGTCGAGCAGGCGTTTCTGCGCGTGCCGCGCGAGGCGTTCCTGCCTGGCGTCGAGTTGGACGAGGTGTATCGCGACGCGGCGATCCTGATTAAGGAGCAGAGCGGCGTTGGGGTGTCGTCGTCGTCACAACCGGCGATCATGGCGATCATGCTGGAGATGCTCGCTGTCCAACCCGGAGATCGTGTGTTGGAGATCGGGGCTGGCTCCGGCTACAACGCCGCGTTACTGCGCGAGCTCGTCGGGCCGCGTGGTCAGGTGACGACGATCGAGATTGATCCCGAGGTGGCGCAGTGGGCGTGGGAGCGGCTCAACGCAGCGGGCTACGCAGATGTCGAGGTATATGAGATCGACGGCGCGCTGGGCTGGCCGTCTGGCGCGCCGTGGGACCGGATCATTGCCACGGTCGGCGCGAGCGACATTGCTGCCGCCTGGGTCGAGCAGCTGCGCGACGGCGGCGTGCTGGTACTGCCGCTGGGCCTCGGCCCGCTGCAGGCGGTCCTCAGTCTGGAACGCCGTGGGCAGCGCCTCGTGTCGCGCAAAATAGAGCCGGCCGGGTTCATTCGCATGCGCGGGATGATGGCCGACGCGTTCCGGCAGTACGAGGTCGCACCCGGCGTCCACCTCATGACCGACAGCGACGCGGTGGCCGATCGGATCTCCGTCCTGCTGCGCACGTCGCCGGTTGACGAGCCGTGGCTGTCCGGCGCGCGTGATGGTCTCTTCGCCTTTGCCGTCATCAGCGGCAGCCCGGTGGTCGCGCTCTGGTCGACCAACGCCGACTTCGGCTTCACCGGCGCTGCCGGTGGTCGGCTGAGCCACGATGGACGCGGCCTCGCACTCGCGAACGATTCGGCGCTTGGCAGCAGGCTGCTGACCTACGGTGACGCCAGCGCCAGTGAGGAATTGCGCGCTGACGAGGAGCGCTGGCTACGCGCCGGGAAGCCACACCTGCGCGACATGCACATTGCAGCCTGGCCGCGAGGCACGGCCCCGCAGCCGGGCTCCGGACGGCTCACCTACGAGCTACCGAGCTGGACGCTGGTCATCGACTGGCAGCACGGGGAGCGCTAGACTCTGCTGGCCAGCCTCTCCCGCCACGCTTCGCGCCCGTCGATCCACTCGTCACGCAGGATGTCGAACAGCAACGTGTCGCGATGGACGCCGTCCTTGATGTCATCCCACTTGATCCGCCCGGCGGGTCGATAGCCCTGCTTCTGCACCGCCGCCGCCGAGCGCCAGTTCGGCTCCCAGACGTAGGAAATCAGCGAGTGCATATGGAGATGATCGAACGCGTACTCCAGCAGAAGATGCTTGGCTTCCGTGCCGTAGCCCTTGCTGCGATAGGCCGGATCGTGAATCCACGCGCCAGTTTCGGCGTGACGGTTGATCCAGTCGATATCGAAGAGATTGAACGTGCCGATGGCCGTATCGTCTTCGTTGACGCAGGCGGTCAGCCAGATCGTCGACGGCGGCTGCTGCTTGTAGATGTCATCCATCAGCGACTCGAACGCCAGGGGGCTGAACGGAACCCGGCCACGATCCATGAACGTCTCTGGCTCGACCGATTGAAAGTGTGAAACGATCTCGCCGTCGGATTTCTCAGATGGGCGCAGATAGATCCTGGGGCCAACAACGAGCGGATTACGCATCGCCGGTCTCCTCGTCCTCGAATCGCCAGTTGCGATTGATCATCTGGTAGTAGTAGAGATCGGCCCAGCCGCCCGGGCGCGCGAGGTGCTCACGGAGCCGGACTGCCTGAGTCATGCCAAGTGCCTCGGCTGCAGCGAGCTCTTCCGGCTCGTCACCAGGAATTTCTGCCGTCGTCGTGAGCATCTCGCGTTCGCTGGCCAGCCACGGAATGACGAACGTCAGGACGTCAGCGCGGATCGCTCCGGCGTCTTCGACCAGCGGCGCAATGTGGGTTTGAACGGTTGAGTGCAGCCCGTTGTTCCAGACTTTGACCGAGCCGACGATGTCGTCGTCGCTCGCCTCCGGGGTTGCGGCACCGGCGATGCGCACGATCGCGTAGTACATCGTCCGGCCCCACATGCCGGCCTTGTGGGTCTCTTTCAGCCATTCCTCGGCGCGGGCGGAATCCAGCGGATAGGGCGAGGGGTGCCAGCGTCCGGCGGTGTCCTTGTCGGCAAGCGTCAGCGGTCGCAATGCAGCAACCTGACCCGTGAGGTATTGAACGCGCATGTGCAGGTCGCTCCTTCATCATTTCGACGCATCGTGTAGCAGAACCGAATGAGTATAGCGGGCGTGTCGAATAGCCTCCGTGCTTCACAGGCACGCGCACACAAAGATCCGCCTCCCCAAATCGCCGGAGAAGGCGGGATCTGAGGACAGAACGCGTCAGTAGAGGCGGACGTTCGACTCTGCGAGCGAGCGGTCGATATCCTCTCCGGTCACGTCTTTCGGCTTCGTCTGGTCGGCGATGATCTGGCCGAGTGTCGGCAGCGTCTCGCGCTCCGGCCAGGTCTCCGGCTCCCAGAGGCGTGAGCGCCGGAATGCGCGCGCGCAGTGGAAGAAGACCTCTTCGACCTCGACGACGACACCGAACAGCGGCTTCTTGCCCTTCACCGCCATCGGGCCGAGCAGCTCGGGGTCGTCGGTGACATAGGCACCACCATTGACCCGCAGCGTCTCATCCATGCCCGGCACGAGGAACAGCAATCCAGCGTGCGGATTCTCCATCAGGTTTTGCATCGAGTCGATACGCTTGTTGCCCGGTCGGTCGGCGATGACGAGCGTGTTGTCATCGATGACATTCACGAAGCCCGGACCATCGCCACGCGGGGTGACGTCGCAGCGGCCCTCGGCGTTCGAGGTCGCCAGCAGAACAAACGGCGAAGCGGCGATGATCGTGCGGCAGTGCTCATCCAGCGCCGGCAGCTGCTTGCGCATGACGATGCTATCCGGCGGCGGGGCCGGAATTGCTGCCCTGAGGTCGTCTACGCTGGATACACGTCGCCAGGTCGTCGTCACCATCCGTATATAGCTCCTCCCGTACGTGCAAACAAAGATCACGCGACGGTACTACATACGGCGAGGTTTCGGTATTTCCGAGTGAGTAGCCAGTGATTGAGTATCCGGGCGTGGAAATAGCGGAGTGCAGTGAGGTCGACAGGCGAGAGAAGTGCCCCTGCCGCCCGTGAGGGTTCGCGGCTGGGTTGGACTGTATCGAGCGGGTGGGAGATCTTTCGGTTGCGACCTCAAGATGACAGAGGGCGGGATTGGCTGTCGGGAAAGCGAGTACTTGATCGTGACGTAGGGACAGCGCTCGCGCCAACGTTGTCGCATTAACCGGGGACAGGCGGCGACCCGTCCTGTGCACAGAGATCCATGAGCAGCGCCATGCCACAGGCACGCTGAAAGGCGACCCGTGAGACTGCCGCCGGTCGGTGCTGCTCCAGATAGGCCAGCACCGCCGCGACCGTGACCGCGATCACCAGCGTCAACCAGACCGCTTCCGGACTCGTCCCCAGCGGTCGGATGACCCCCAACTCCTGCTTGAGCCACCGAAAGGTCAACTCAATCTGCCAGCGCTCCCGATACAGCTGTACAACCTCCGCAGCGCTGAGATCGTGCCGATCCGTAATGAAGCGCTGCTCAACCCCTGCCGGATTCCGACTGGTAATCAGCCGGATATTAGGCAGCACCGCACCATTCCGATTGTTCGGACTACCCAGCGTGATGATGGCATCGCTCACGATCGTGTCACCAGCCGGTGTGTTCGTGTCCGGCACGGACTGCTGCGTCGTGATAGCGATCCGTGCCTGGGGGTGCAGGCGCGTGATGAAGGCGACCTCAGCCTGCTGGAGGCGCGCAAGATAGCGATGGCCGTAGTAGCCCAGATCGCAGACGATGGTCCAGCCACACCAGGGTTCGAGGTCAACCGTCGCCAGGAAGGTCGGTCATTGGTCGGGAGATCGGTGACGGTGAGCTGGATGGGGATCGTGTCGGACAACGGCAGAAAGGTCTGGACCCGCACGCCCGCATGCGTTCCCGCACGACTCCAGGGACTGCGCGCGGCGCTGAGGGTCACGATGGTGTGATCGAGCGCGACGACATGCTTGGTGGGCAGGGCGCGTCGTGTGCGCCGGGCGCGCCGACCAGGTGTCTGCTGCGCCAGGGTGGTCACGGCGCTGAGGAGGGCTTCAGCACATGCTGGTGGTCGACTGGTGGAGGAGCGTGCCAACTGACTGAAGCTGACCCAGTGCGACATGCCCCAGTCCCGCCACATGGCAGGCTCATGCTGAGAGGATGGCGTGGGTCTGGCGCAGACTGCCTGCGCCGTGCAGGACATGCAGCAGCAAGGTCCAGAGATGGGCGGTGGCGGGAAAGACCTTCCGATAGCGGTCGGCACCAGGCGTCTGGCCGGCGGCCTCGACGAGTGGGGCGAGGAACCGACGGAACTGGCGCTGGTGGATGACTGGTTGGCTTGATAGCATGATGGTGGCTCCGCTTGATAGACCGATCGGCTCGACACCATCAGTCTATCCGGAGCCATCTCTTTTTTAATGCGACAACGTTGGCGCTCGCGCTGTCATCGTCGTGAGACGACAATTCCTCGTAAACCGAGGCGTGCTGTACGCGAGGTTCGATTTTGGCGCGTCGCCCTCAAAATGTAAGGGGCGTATTGCATACGCCGGCCGGAATCACGCTCATCCAGCATGGGCACCCATGCACCGTGGCTGCCGGTCAAAGCGGGTCAGACAAAACGGGCGTGATACGCCCCTACACACGGGTGCAGACCGTCCCACGCACCGGTGACGACAGTGTCGCCTCACGGCGATGACAGCGCGAGCGCTGTCCCTGCGTACGATCAAGTATGCCGCCCGACAGCCAACCCAACCCTCTGTCATCTTGAGGTCGCAACCGAAGATCTCCACCCGCTCGATACAGTCCAACGCAGCCGCGGGCACTCACCGCACCTGCCAAATCAACGGTGAGTCTGCTTATGGCACGACGATTTGCCAGGGGTAATCGACCACGATCTCGCCGCTGCCTTCGTAGATCTCAACGATGCCGGTGACGCAGATCGTCTTGTCGGCATAGGTTTGCTCCGGCGGCTCATCGAAGCGGAAGCGGGCGTCGATCCAGAGCAGGACGGTGAAGCGCTCGGGGTCGGGGTAGCTGCGGCCGATGTTGAGAAACGTTGGCTTGCCGCGGCTGTCGCTGGCCCAGGCGGTGCTCATGACCGGTCCGATGATGGTGATTTCCTGCCCGATGTAGTTCAGTGCCTGATCCCATGTGACCGCGCAGGGCACGCATCCGGCGTCGGGGGCGTTGGTTCGAGAGGAACTTCGGTCGGTGGCGGCAGGACGAACAATACGGTCGGAGTGGGTGACGGCGGCGACGTGGGTTGCAGCGCCGGTTGCGTCGGTGCGATGGCTAGCGGCGTCGACCGGACCTGAGTCGGAGAGGCGGTGGCAATCGGAGAAGGCGTCGCCGTGGCGGCGGGAGCAGTCGTCGTGGTCGGCAGCGGCGTGGCCGTCGGGTCCGCTTCTCCGCAGCCAGGCGGGAGCGCAAGGATCACGAGCCATGCGCATGGCAGCAGACGCGTGCGCTTCACAACGCCGATTCCGTTCGTTGAATCTCACTCAAAGATTGTGAGAGCATAGCACGCTCGATCGCGGAATTGGTCTTGTCGCGTGGAACCCGAAGTGGCTCTTGTCAGCGAGCTTGTTTCGGCGACGATAGCCGGAATGGGGGAACAGAAAGGGAAGCAATGAACGATCGACCATTTGGTGAGGCATTGCCCAAAGAGGTGCTGGAACGTGCGGCGAGCCTGCCAGTCAAGCCTGACGCGGTGATCCTCGAAGGGAAGCGTATCCGTTTGCGCCCGATCGACTTCGAGCGCGACATCGAGCCGCTGCACGCAAGGTCGAACGGCCAACCCGCTCAGCTCGGAGATCGCAGTATCGACGCCTACGACGCCGATGCCGATGTCTGGCGCTACATGCCGGCTGGGCCGTTTGCGACATCCGCAGATCTCGCTGCGTACTTGCGCGGGCTCGACAACACGCCGAATCTGCGCTTGCTCTGCGTTGAGAAGATTGCGACCGGCGAGCAAATCGGGGCGGCGGCGCTGATGAGCAACGAGCCTGCGCATCTGAAGATCGAGCTGGGCAATATCTGGTACAGCCCGCTCGTACAGGGCACCGGCGCGAACCGCGAGGCGACCTACCTGATGCTGGCGCACGCGTTCGGGCTGGGTTATCGCCGTGTCGAATGGAAATGCGACTCGCTCAACGCGCGTTCGCGGCACGCCGCCGAGCGAATGGGGTTTACGTTCGAAGGCATTCAGGACGCCCACTTCATCGTCAAGGGCCGCAACCGCGACACCGCCTGGTTCCGCATTCTCGACCACGAATGGCCGGACGCGAAGGCGCGGCTGGAGGAGATGATGGGGCAACCAATGTAGGGGCGTATCGCATACGCCCGTTCAAATGCCTATCCGCCAGAATGGCATCCGCCACGCCGAACCATCACCGCCACCGTGTCGCGTATCCAGCCGGGCGTATGCGATACGCCCCTACAGGATCTAACCGTACAGGGCTTCGCGGATGGTGCTGACGTTTTGCCGGAGGGTGGTGTTGGTTTCGATCTCGCGTTCGATCTTGGCGATGCCGTGCATGACAGTTGAGTGGTCGCGGCCACCGAGCAGCGAGCCGATCTCCACCAGCGACGAGCCGGTCTCTTCACGCAGGACGTACATCGCGACTTGCCGCGGAAGGACGACGTCCTTGCTGCGGCCACGTCCGCGCAGGTCGGTGAGGGTCGCTTTGTAGAACCGCGTAACTTCTTCCAGCACGCGCTCGGGCGTGATCTGGGCGCGGCGCGCCTCCATCGCCGAATCGTTGAGCGCCTGAATGGCGATCTCCATGCGAATCGGCGCGTTGAAGAGTTGGGCCAGTGCGATGATCTTGTTGAGCGCGCCCTCCAGTTCACGGATGTTCGACTGGACCTTGCGGGCGACGTACTCAAGCACATCGCTGGGGACATGGACGCCGAGCGACTGACCCTTGCGCGACAGGATCGCCGTGCGCGTCTCAATGTCCGGTGGCTGCACGTCGACGATCAGGCCACCCTCGAAGCGCGAGCGCAGGCGTTCGGCGAGCGTCGGGATCGCTTTCGGCGGTCGGTCGGACGAGACGATGATCTGGCGACCCGACTGAAACAGATCGTTGAAGGTGTGGAAGAACTCTTCCTGCGTCGCTTCCTTACCGGCAATGAACTGGATATCGTCGATCATCAGGATGTCGGCGGAGCGGTAGCGATCGCGGAACTCATCGGTGCGCTGGCTCATGATCGACTTAATCATGTCGTTGGTGAACTTCTCGGAGGAGACGTAGAGCACGCTCGTTTCCGGGCGCTGGTCCATGGCGCGGTGCCCGACCGCGTGCATCAGATGTGTCTTGCCCAACCCGACTCCGCCATAGATGAAGAGCGGGTTGAACGCCTGCGCCGGTTTGTCGCCGACCGCCATCGCCGCCGCGTGCGCCAGCCGGTTCGACTGCCCGACGACGAACGTGTCGAAGGTGTAGCCGGGGTTCAGGCCCGGACGCGCATCGGCGGCGAGCGTCATCTGGTGCGTCTCCGGTTGCGGCGCGGGGCTCTTCTGGCGCGCGCCGGGCGGCGTCGGCCGGGGCTTCGGGCGCGGGGCGCGGCTACCGGCCGCCGGTGCCTGGCTTACGACGTAGTCAACGGAGACGCGGCGATTCGCGATGGCCGAGAGCGTCGCGACGATCTCGTCGTCAAACTTGATGCGCAACTGCTCAACGGCGAACGCATTCGGCGCAGCAACGGTCGCGACGCCGTTCTCGATGCCGAGCAGCGTCGTCGAGCGCAGCCAGGTTTCGTAATTTGCCCGGGTGATTCGCCCCTGCATGTCGGACAACGCCGATTGCCACAGTTGCTGAAATCGAGGATCAGGCGTGGCGTGGTCTTCCATCAGCACCCTCTCGCGATACGTCGTACGCCGTCTCGCTCTGGTTGTACCCTGTGGACAGATTCATCCACAAGGTGTACGTACACAAAGTCTAGCAGAGCGATGGTGCTGATTGCATCCAGACAGCCACAGACCGGGCCTGGGGACGGCCCGGTCTGCGCGGGAAGGGAGGGTGGAGCGTAGGGAGCTCCACGTGCGACGCTGTCACTGACGGCATGCATCATGACCTCGTCATTTCTATATACGTCGCAATGTGCAACATGGTTCCACTTAATAGCCACGAATTGCATCGACCCGGCTCGAGATGGAAAGAGATCGCTGTGCAACCGATTGACCCGTGGATGAAGAGCCGCGTCGATGCGGCGCGACGCGATCTTTCCGAGCGTGCGCAGATACAGGCTGACGAGATTGAGGTTGTGCGTGCCGAACGCGTGACCTGGCCAGACGGCAGCGTCGGCTGCCCGCGACCCGGGATGCGTTACACACAGGCACTGGTGCCGGGGTGCTTCGTGCAATTGCGCGCGCAGGGGCGATTGTGGAACTACCACGGCGGTCGCGGGATGCCACATCTGTGCAATTCGCCCTCCGAACGGCTTCCTGAAGACGTGCCCGGAGCCGATCGCGATCTTTGAGGCCTGAATCACAGAGCGTGCCCAGCTGCATCAGCCAGGCACGCTCCGTGATGGTTCGGTTGTGATTATGCCGCCGGTGAAATCAGCATCACCGACGGATCATGCCGTCGCTACTCGGTATCGACGGAGACCAGCGTAAACGCGTGGATCCCCGATCCGTCGCTGTGCGAGACAGCGCCGAGGTACTTCTCGTCGGCATTCAGTCCGGACCAGCCGACGACCACGGTGCCGACCTGGCCAACCGTGACGGTGGTCGGTGCCGAGACGACTGCAAGGCTGCCATCATCGGCCGTCGGGTCGGTCGGGATCATCCACGAGAAGAGCGTGTAGTCTGCGCTCGGACCGTCGGTCTCCCAGCCGTGGACGACCACGTAGTAGGTACCGGCGTCCGGGTTGCGCAGCGTCACCACTTCGTTCGTCGCCTCGTTGCCGCTGTAGTCCACGAGAGACGAAAGTGACAGGCTCGGATCCGAGAAGATATACAGGTCGAGATCAGTGTTGCCGGTCACAAAGTCCTGGTACAGCGCGAAGCGCGCTGCGAGGGTTCCGGCGGGCACGGTGAACTCGTGGACGTTGATGCCCACCTTATCCGGACCCAGGTCGATTGTGATGTCATCATCGGGGTCATCGACAACGGTGTCGTTGGTTCGCGTTGCGGCGAACAGTCCGTGGGCACCCGGCTCGTAGTCCCCGGCGAAGCCGAAGATCATATCGAATGATGTATTCCCACTGACACCAGTGCCGGAGACCTCAGCCGGGGCTGCGACCAGCACCGGGCGGACGACCAGCGGGCTGCGGACATGATGTCGTCCGTCGCTCCAGGTCAGCGAACCGTCGGTCCACTCGCCCGCCTCGGCGGTCGTCGTGGAGAACGTGACGGTATAGGTCGCCGACTGGTTGCGTCCGACATACAAGGTTGTCGGGCTCACCTGCACGTTGACGCCATCCGGTGCGTCAACTGAGACGGTGTAGGTTGCAGCTGCTCCGACGTTGGTGACGGTTCGCGTGACCGTCTGTATGCCGGCCAGCTGGCCGATCGAGATCGACGGATAGTTCAGATCACTCGGGTCAATCGCCTCATCCGGCGAGCAGTTGAGTTGGCCGGTGCCGCAGATGAACGCGAAGTAGTCGTCGAACGTCGCGTTGTAGACCAGGCCCGGATCGGTCGCGCTGTTTGGCACAACCGCGCCCGCTCCATAATCGAACGGACCACCATCGATCGGATCGCCGTTCTTCATCGTCTGCGACGCCGTCGTCATGATGGCCGACTGAATCATCGCCGGAGTCCAGTTGGGGTGCGCGTCAGTAAGCAGTGCCGCGATACCGGCGATGTGCGGACTGGCCATCGACGTACCACTCAGGAAGTCGAAGTTGCGCCCGTGGTCGCCGGTCGGCGAGATCGCTGCCAACACATCTTCGCCTGGTGCCAGGATGTCCGGCTTGAGGATGTCTCCGCCAGCGAGGGACGGGCCGCGAGACGAGAACGTCGCGACCTGCGGAGCGTTCGAAATCAGGCCGGACGGGTCCGGTGTGATCGTGGCGGTCGGCGATCCGCCTGCGTTGATGTAGGCGAGGATGGCCGTTCGGGCGACCTCATCGACATGGATGCTGGGCACCCAGTGCATGTCGGCGTTCACCGAATTGGGCGACGTGTTGGCCAGGATCATGCCGACGCCGCCAGCCTGCTTGACTTCGAGACTCTTGTCGGTTCTCGGATTCACGCCGCGATCACAGAGCACAATCTTGCCGGCCACCAGGGTCGGGTTGAGTGTGCCGAGGATGCAGAGAGCGGCGTCGTCCACTGTTGCGTCCGCTGCGGCAACGTCGCCGGCGTAGACGAGCGGCGCGGGGCCGACAGCGGCCGTGCGCGACTTGCCGGTATAGACGGCGCTGTTGCCGAGTGTGACATGGCCGGGATATTCGTCATCCTTCGTGCCGGCGGCGACGGTCATCAGCCACGGGCTCGGATGGTCCAGCGTCGACGCATCCGGACCCTCGTTACCTGCCGAGGCAGCAACGAAGATACCGGCGTCGTTGGCGAACAGGAAGGCTACCTCGACGGCGTCCAGGTAGGAATCTGCGGTGCCGCTAATCGAGAAGTTGATGACGTCGACGCCGTCAGCGACGGCCTGGTCGATTGCAGCGACGCTATCCGAACCGTAGCAGCCGCCGTCATCACCACCCCAGCACACCTTGTAGACAGCGATACGTGCGCGTGGTGCCATGCCGCTGATGGTGCCGAGATTCTGACCGTCGACGAGCGCGGTCACGCCATAGTTTCCACCAGCGGTGCTGGCAGTGTGCGTGCCGTGGCCGTTGGCATCACGCGCTGAGATGTACTCCGACTTGAATTCCGCGTTGACGGCAGCGTCACCACCGAAGCCGTCGCTGTACCACTGCGCGCCGATGATCTTGCCGTTGCACATGTCCGGCGTGAACTGCTCACCCGGGCGGCACTTGCCGTACCAGTCGCGCAACATCTTGTAGTCGGACGGTCCACGACCGCGCCGGTCATTGCGCGTCTTGTCAGCGAAGCTCTCGCTCTCCGGCCAAATGCCCGAGTCAATGACGCCTATGATGACGTCTTCACCAGCGTTCTGCACGCCACCGAGCTGATTCCACAGCCCGTTGGCTGCATCCAGCCCAAGCATGGTTGGCGTCCGGTTCGTGTCGAGATGGTAGAGGCGATCCTCCTCAACCGATGCGATGCCGGACGATTTCTTCAGCTCGTTTGCCTGCGCCGCAGTCAGCTCAGCAGCAAATCCGTTCACCGAGTAGACGTACGAATACATCTTCTTGCTGCTGCTTGCGCCGACCGAGGAGAGGGCTGCGTTCTGTCGCTGCGCCAGGAAGCCTGCGTAACCCCGAACGCGCGAACTGTTTGGATCGATCCGCGAACCAGCGGCAGGTCGTGTTGCAGCGTATCCAGAGATGCCGCCGTCGTATGCAACAACCGGCGGTTCGATGAGACGAACGATGTAGGTCCCGTTGCGGGTAAACGGGCCGCTACCAGCAGCCGTTTCCTGTGCGCCGACGCTGACGGGAGCAGCAGCGACGACCAGTAAAGAAAGCGTCGTGAGAATCGCAATCAACCTTCTCACAATGGTACCCCCATTATGTTGAGCATCTGTGTGTTGCCGGTAGTCAGCCGGTCACTCGCGGCCACCCTGGCCGCGCCACCCCCATTTTCCGGGACACTCCTTTCCGGTCGTGATTCCGGAGTCTCGGAATCGGCCAGCCGAGATGGTCCGCACCTGCTGCATTCTAATGAGCGTCGGTCACAGAACGTATCGGCGCTTCGCGAGGAGCTCCGGATACAATCCGGGATAGCAGGGCGGTGTTCAATCTCGCTTTGGTCGAACTTGATCGCATGGTACGCATCTCGTGCCTGTTCGTCAATCGACACCAGAACGCATGATGAACAATCGGTCATGTTGCACATTACAGGATGGGGAGGAAATATGGTCGATACACTCATTGTTGGTGGGCATCTGCTGACGATGCAGGGGGACGGTGCCGGGTTCATCGAGAATGGCGCGATCGCGATCGAAGGGCGGCGGATCGTCGCCGTTGGCCCGCGCGACGAGGTTGAGCGCCACGGGGCGGCCGCCAGGACGATCGACGCAACCGGCAAGCTGCTGATGCCGGGCCTGATCGACGCGCACACGCATTCTCCGGCGGTGCTGGGGCGCGGCTGGGCGCAGGAAGTGCAGCCCTGGATGGCGTCGTCGTACGGCCCGCTGATGCGCCACGCCGATAGCAAAGACAACCCGCTCGGCACGATGCTGGCACTGATGGAGGGCGTCGCGAACGGCACGACGACCTTCGGCGACTACGCCGCGCCGATGACTGATTTGCTCAACAGTCACGATCGCCTCGGCAACCGCGCCGTTGTTTGCGAGAGCATCACTGAGCTGAACTGGGACAAGCGCGAAGAGTGGATTGCCCAGGGCTGGACGCCCGGCGAGCCGACGCCGCTCGACCCTGAGACTGGCGAGCGCACTCTCGCGACGGCGCTGGAGCTCTACGAGCGCTGGCACGGCCATGATGAGGGACGCATCCGCGTCATCCTCGGCCCGCACGCCGCCGACTTCCTGTCGAAAGAGATGCTGCTGCGCATTCAGGAGGAGGCGCGCAAGCGCAACACGCTGATGCACCTGCACGTCGCCCAGGATCCGCGTGAGAACAACGCGACGCTGCAGCGCTACGGCTTGCGGGCGATCCCGTTCCTCGATTCGATCGGGCTGCTAGCGCCGGACCTGATCGCCGTCCACCTCTGCTTCGCCGAGTCGGACGAGGTCGAGCTGGTCGCCAGGCGCAACGCACCGATGACCTGCTGCTCGAATTCGATCGGCATCATCGACGGCGTCGTCCCGCCCGCCTGGCAGATGACGCAACTCGGCGGCACGGTCGCGCTCGGCTCCGACCAGGCACCGGGCAACAACTCGCACAACGTCTTCTCCGAGATGCGCGCGACGGCGATGTACGCCAAGATCGCGGCGAGCAGTCCGCTACCGATGCCGGCCTGGCAGGTGTTGCGCATGGCCACGATCGACGGCGCGAAGGTGCTCGGCATTGATGACGTGGTCGGCAGCCTGGAGGTCGGCAAGGAGGCCGACATCATCATGCTCGACCTGACCCGCCCGCCGCTGGCTCCAGTGCTGCTGCGTCCTGCGCGCAACATCGTGCCGAACCTCGTCTATGCCGAGACTGGCTCGAACGTGGTGATGACGATGGTGGCCGGCAAGGTGATCTATCAGGACGGCGAGTACACCAACGTCGATCGCCACGAGGTCATTGCCCAGATCGCCGAAGCCTCGGAGCGCCTGCAAACCGCCGTCGCCGCCGACCCGCTGACCCACGATCTCGCCATCACCCGGCTGACGAACGAAGGCAAGATCTAGCACAGTTTCGTCTGCCTCTCCCCATGTCCGGGGGGAGGCAGACCCTGTAGTAGACTCAACGGTTGACATACGACGATGAGATGAGGCTGGCAGAGAATGACAACCGTAGATAGCGGGGCCGACAGGAAGGTGCGCGTCCGCTTCGCGCCAAGCCCGACCGGCGACCTGCATGTAGGTGGCCTGCGTTCGGCGCTCTTCACCTGGCTGTTCGCGCGCAAGAGCTCCGGCGACTTCATTCTGCGCATCGAGGACACTGACCGACGCCGGTATAAAAAAGAGAGCGTCGAGAGCATCACCGGTTCACTGCGCTGGGCCGGGCTGGACTGGGACGAGGGGCCGGAAGTAGGCGGCCCGCACGGGCCCTACTTCCAGAGCGAGCGACTGCCGCTCTACCAGCGGTACGCGCAGGTGCTGCTCGACAGCGGCGACGCCTACGAGTGCTATTGCACTCCGGAGCGGCTAGAGACGTTGCGCGCCGAGCAGGTCGCACGCAAGCAGCCGCCGGGCTACGACCGTCACTGCCGCAACCTGACCGACGAGGAGCGCGCGGCCAGGCGCGCCGAGGGCATCACGCCGGTGATCCGCTACAAGGTACCGCTCGATGGCGTCACCGTCGTGCGCGATGAGTTGCGCGGCGAGATCACCTACGAGAACCGTCTGGTCGAGGACGCTGTGCTGCTGAAGTCTGACGGCTTCCCGACCTACCATCTGGCTGTCGTCGTCGATGACCACCTGATGGAGATCAGCCACGTCATGCGTGGCGAGGAGTGGATCCCGTCGTTCCCGCTGCACGTGCTGGTCTACGGCTCGTTCGGCTGGGAGCAGCCGCTCTTCTATCACCTGCCGGTCATCCTCAGCCCGGAGGGCGGCAAGCTCTCCAAGCGGCACGGCGCGGCCGGCGCGCTGCAGTACAAGGAGCAGGGCTATCTGCCGGAGGCGCTGCGCAACTATCTGGTGCTGCAGGGCTGGTCGTACGACGATCGCGAGGAGTTCTTCCCGACGCTTGAGGATCTGATCGAGAAGTTCTCGATGGAACGGGTCAGCTCCAGCCCGTCGAAGTACAACTTTGACAAGGTGCTGTGGTTCAACCAGCAGTACATCAACCACATCGTCGAGCTGGACGACCTGACCCAGCGCTGCCTGCCCTGGCTACAGGATGCGGGACTGATCGGCGATGCCGCTGCCGGATCAGCTGAGTACGAGCGCGTGCGTGGCGCGGTGGCGCTGATCAAGGACAAGATGCGGCTGCTCAGCGAGGCTCCCGAGCTGCTCAGCTTCTTCTTCCGCGACGCCGACGAGTACGCGCCGGACATGCTGATCCCGAAGAAGACGGAGCCGACCGCGATCGGGCCGGCGCTGGCACGCGTGCGTGAGATCATCGCCGAGACCGGCGTCGACGACGAGGAGGCGCTGGAGGCGAGGCTGCGCGAGCTCGGGGCCGAGATCGGGCTGAAAGCCGGCCAGCTGTTCATGCCGATCCGCGTCGCCGTCAGCGGCCGGACCGTCTCGCCGGGCCTCTTCGGCACACTGCGGGTGCTCGGCAAGGATCAGACACTGGCGCGCCTCGATCACGCCATCGACATTCTCGGCGCAATCAACCCGGCGGGGTAGCGGCGAGTGGCTTTATGATGGCGGTTTTGCGCGACAGCCATTCTGTTGTCCTGTCATCTCGAACCGCAGTGAGAGATCTCCCACCCGTCCGATACAGTCCGACGCAGGGGAGATTTCTCGCGTGCGCGCTCGAAATGACAGGACGCGGGGGCGACTGCCGCGCCAGGTTGCTCGGCATGTTGGCGCCGACGGATCACCAAGGTGAACCCGCTCGTTGCAGCACCAATCACCTACCGCACGCAAACGGCGGGACCGCAAAGGTCCCGCCGTTCGTCTTCTATCGAGTGCCTACGCGAAGCGGTTGGGCGTGAACGGAGCCAGCAGCGGGTCGGTATCGCCTTCGACGATCTGGCGGGTAACGAGCTTGGCCAGCAGCTGGCTGAGGGTGACGCCGGAGTGCGTGACGACCTCGGCGTAGCCCGGCAGGCTGTCGACCAGGCCGGCAGACGTTCGGCCATCGTCCGGGATCGGGCGCGTGCCGACCGACCAACGGGAGATCCGCGCATCGGCCAGAACCGGTAGGTACTGTTGTGCTCGGCGCAGCAGCTCACTCGCCCACTCGGCAGGAGATTCGCCGGCCATGATGGCGTCGTCGGCATCGCCGTGATGCAGCATCAGCAGATCGCCATCCGGGCGCATGTGCACCGTCGGCGCATGCACGATCCGATTGACCGCTCCTGCTGCGTGGCTGACGCGCACGATCAGGCCTTTGGTCGGAGCCAGTGGCAGGTTACGTCCGGCTAGCTTTGCGATGATGTCCGCAGCCGCACCGCCGCAGTTCACCAGCAGGTCGGTCGGCAATTGCTGGCCGTTGGCGAAGCGGACGCCAGTGATGCGGTCACCATCGCGATCGACGGCGGTGACCTCGCAGCCGAAGAGCACTGTCGCGCCGTGCTTGCGCGCCAGCTCGGTCATCGCGCGGGCAAGCTGCGGGCCATCCACCCACGATTCGGTGGGGAAGAAGGCCGCCTGCTCGACGTCGGCGTCCACCTGGAGGTGTGGCTCCAGCTCCCGGACCTGCTCGCGACTCAGCCACTCCGCCGGGTAGTCCCACGAGCGCAGGCGCGCGACACGACTTTCGAGCACGTCCATATCGTTGGTGGAGGCGTCCATGCCCGACCAGAGGAGATTGCCCCCTTCGGTGAACCAGGGCGCTTCGCCAAGCTCTTCGCGCGTATCGAGGTGGGCCTGCATGCCGGCGAGGTTCAGCGCGAAATAGTCTTCCGGCGTCTTCGAGTTCGAGTTTGTCCAGGCGAAGCTCGACCCGCTGGTCCCCCAGCCAGACTCGCCCCGATCGACCAGCGTGACATCCTGACCGGCCTGCGCCAGCCGGAATGCGAGCGACGAGCCGACAACACCGGCTCCGACAACGACGATCTTCTGCATCCGTCCGAATCCTCACCTACCTGCGGGCATCTCACTCGCTGGGCAGGATACCGCAGGCGCGCGTCAACTGGCCTCGCGTAAGTGCTGCCGCGCGATTGAAATGATCGTCGGCCAGTGGCGCTGAATCGTCCGGCGGTCGAGGTCGATCACTTTGGCGATGTGCGCGTCGCCGAGACCGTTATCGACGGTGAGGCGAAGAATCTGCTGGTCAACCGAGTTCAGGTGACCGCAGATCTCCGCCATGACCTGGGCGATGATGACGCTGTCTTCGATGTCGATCACGTCCGGCTCGTCGGGCGCGCATGCGTTGTCGGCCGCTTCGATCGTGGCGTGCCGCAGCATCGTGCGCACGCGTGAGGCGAGGCGCAGCGGGAATACGCGCAGGAAGTAGTAGCCGAATCCGGCGGGTCCGTCGGCGCTATCCAGCGGCACCCAGTCGTGCAGCACCTCAACGAACACGAGGTACGACTCCTGAATAACGTCGTCGTGCGTCCAGGGGGCCAGGTTTCGGGAGTGATAGCGATTGCAGTAGCGCGCGATCTTGTAGGCGAGCTGCACCAGCAGATCGTCGCGCACATCGGGCTGGTGCAGGGCACGCAGCGCGTCGCGGGAGAGGCGCAAGTCAAGATCGGGTGTGATCTCGACATCGCCAAGCGAACGCTGCGCGAGCAACGCCAACCAGTCAGGGGATTGCGAAGTTGATGTGTTCATGTGCCACTCCATAGGCCAAACGGCCGGAGGGCGGTGAGACTGAGCCTTCCGCCACTCCGGGCCGTCCGGATGTCGTGGCGCTTATGCGCTCAGTCAAGAAGGGGACAGCACCTGGTGCTGTTGATTATTCTGCCTGCGTCTGCCTCAGCCCTTGGCGGGCTGCTTTGACAAGACAGTGCTGCGGCCAGTCTTCTCCAGGTCGAGCTCGTGGACGGTGCCGCAGCGCGGACACGTCGCGTGGACACGACCCAACGCACCGTAGAAGTGGTAGAAGCGGTCGCGTATCTTAATCTGGACCTGGCCTTCCGAGTCGTACATCGCCAGCAGCACCGACGGCTCGCAGAACTGGCACTCCCAGCGATAGCTGATTGCTTTCCCACGGTGGGGCGTTCGTTCGGTCATACTCCTCACCTCCTTTCATTCCCATTCATCCTCGCCTCGCGCCGCGTCGATGCCCGAGCGAAGCGGGCCGGGACGATCACGTTCGAGCCGGTGCGCTCGGCGATCCGGTCGATCGCGGCGTTCAGTTGCCGGAGCCGCTGGCGGTGGTCATCCCACAGATCGAGCTGGTGGGAGGCGGCAGTCAGGCTGGCGACACGCACACCGAGCAAACGCACCGGATCGCGCCGCACCGCCAGCGCCTGATCGAGCAACTCCCCGGCGATCGCGAAGATGTCCTGCTGGGCATCGGTCGGGCGCTCGAACGAACGCTGCCGCGACACGGTTGTGAAATCGGCGTAGCGCAGCTTGAGCGCAACCGTCGTGGCCGCCAGCCCGCGACGACGCACGGACGCGCCGGTGTGGTCGCACAGCTCGTACAGCGCACGATCCAGCTCCTCGCGGCGCACGACGTCGTGGTCGAACGTCCGCTCGCGGCCCAGCGACTTGCGTGCGTCCGGCTCGGAGCGCACCGGTCGGCTGTCCTCGCCACGCGCTCGTGCCCGCAGCCGCGCGCCGTCGCCCCCGGCAACGTCCAGCAGCAGCAGGTCGGGCGCGTTGGCCAGCTCGCCGAGCGTGGCGATCCCGCCCGCACGCAACCGCGCGCTCGCCTTTGGCCCGATGCCGGGCAAGCGTTCGATCGCCAGCGGACTGAACGTCGCCGCCTCCGCACCGGGCGGGACAATCCGCAGCCCGTCCGGCTTATCGAGGTCGGACGCGATCTTGGCCACCAGCTTGTTGGTCGCCACACCGAGCGAGACGGCCAGGCCAACCTCGTCGCGCACCCGTTGCTTCAGCGACCGCGCCAGTGTCTCGATGCTGCCGAACAGCCGCTCGGAGTTGCTGACGTCGAGGTAGGCTTCGTCGATGCTGACGACTTCGACCATCGGTGAGAAGTCGTCCAGCACGATCCGGAAGCGCTGCGACAGCTCGCGGTAGAAGGTGCCATCTGGCCGCACGATGACGGCCTGCGGGCACAATCTCATCGCCTGCGCCGTTGGCATCGCCGATCGCACGCCGTACTGGCGCGCCTCGTAGGTGGCCGAGGCAACGACGCCACGACCATCCGGCGATCCGCCGACGATGACAGGACGCCCGGATAGCTCTGGCCGCCGTAGCACCTCGGCTGCGGCGAAGAACGCGTCGAGATCGGCGTGGATGATCCAGCGGTCGGCATCGCGCACGTTCACTTCTACCTCCCGCTTTCCAGAGCTGAGATTAGAACAGATGTTCTAATCTGTTCGGATAGTAGAACGCAGATGTATGGTTGTCAACTATGTGACGCAGAGTCAAATCCTGTTGGATCGTCGCGAAGCATGGCGCACCTCCGGTCGTTGCCGTGCGCGGGTGTTGCGGCTATCCTGACTTGGATGAGAGCCGGAGCGGGCGAAGGAGAACAGTGTGACGAACACGAAGCGACTGGCGATCCTGTCCGATGCACATGGCAACCTGGCGGCACTGCAAGCCGTCCTCGCTGAGGTCGACCGTCGCGGCCCGTTCGACACGCTGGTCGGTGGTGGGGACTACGTGCTGGGCGGGGCATTTCCGAGCGAGACGCTGGCGCTGGTTATCGAGCGCGGCCTGGAGTGCGTGCGCGGCAATACTGACGAATGGCTCGTCGAGGCAGCGACTGGTGGCAAGCAGCCAGCGACTGGCTACACTCCCGAGCAGGCGCACACTGGTGTGCTGCGTGAGATGGACGAGTGGGCTGCAGCGCATCTCAACGCCGATCAGCTGGAGTTCCTGAAAGGTCTGCCGCTGCGCTGGGAGACGACCGGACCGAGCGGGCAGACGATTGTCTTCGTCCACGCGACGCCGTGGAGTACGCACCCAGGCGTGCTACCCGACGCACCCGAGGATGTCGCCGAGCGGATGCTCGACGAGGCTGGATCACCGATGCTGCTCTACGGCCACATCCACCATGCATACATCCGCACCATCGGGGACCGCACGCTTGCCTGTGTTGGGAGCATCGGTATGCCGTTCGATGGCGACTGGCGACCGTGCTTCGCGATCGCCGCGGACGATGGTACTGGCTGGCGGGTGGAACACGTCCGCGTCCCGTACGACCAGGCGGCGTACCTCACGGCGCTGGCCGAATCCGGCGTGCCGAATGCTGACGGCACGATTGCTTCGATCCGCGAGCGCGGCGGGGTCGCCCCGGCCGGTTGATGCCGCTGCCGTGATAAGATCGCGCCGATGACGTGGGCGGCTATTGATCGCACATACGCCTGTCACACACCGAGCGGCCATCCGGTCGCAGCAGGCGGTTTGTAACTACCATGGCCAGAGCGTCCTTCGCCCTCCTCCTGGCGCTGACGGCGTTGCTTCAGGCAACGTTCTTTCCGGCGCTCGGCATGCTCACGATCCTGCCCAACATCGCGCTGATCCTGCTCCTGATGTGGAGTGCCTCACGCGGCATCGCTGAGGGCGCAGTCTGGGCGCTTGGGCTGGGGCTGTGGCTCGATTTCCTGACGCTGGACCCGCTCGGGACGCACAGCCTGTCGTTACTGGTCGTCGCAGCGATCGGCGGATATGCAGGCCAGCGCCTGTTCCGCTCCGGCGTCGTGCTGCCGATCGTCGTCGTCGTGCTGACCACATTCGCCAGCGGACTGATTGCTGCTCTTGTGGCACGCTTCGGTGGGGATGCCGTGAGCTCGGTCGCCACGATGCGCCCGATTATCGCAACTGCCTTCCTCAACGCCGTGCTGGTATCGGTCGGCTGGTTCGTTCTACTCGTCATAGATCGCTGGATACCGCGCCATGTTTAAGAAGCGAAAGCGCATGGAGTTCGCCCGTCCGGGTGAGCGCCGTCGTCACGAAGAACACGATAGTGCCGATAACCAGATCTCGCGTCGCGTGCTGCTGGCCCGTGGTGCGATCGGAGTCGGCTTCGCCGCGCTGGGCGGCAAGCTCTGGCAGATGCAGATTGCCGAGGGCAACGAGTTCCGCCGCATCGCGCGCGAGAACGTCGTCGAGTTTCAACGCCTGAAGGCACCGCGAGGCCGCATTCTCGACCGGGCTGGGAAGCCGCTGGCCGAGAACCGCCGCTCCTGGAATGTCGAGGTCGTCCAGAGCCGCCTGCCGGAGGACAAAGCGCAACGGCAGCAGATCCTCGACTCCGTCGCGCAGCGGCTAGCGCTCGGGAAGGCGCTGGTCATCGACCGCGCGCTCGTGCCAGTCGGCTCGGAGGCTGCCGTCGTCAATGCCGTCTCCAAGCGGCTGGAGGTCGATAGCGCCGCGCTGATCGCCAAGCTGACCCGCACCGAAGATGCGATGCTGATGCTGCGCGAAAATCTCTCTGACCAGGACGCTGACGGCTACACACAGAGCATGATGGATATCCCGGGTGTCCGCGTTGTGCAGACCATTGATTTCCTGCTGGCCAACCACCCGCTGGAGGATCTGCCGCTCGCGATCAAGAAGGATGTCGAGCAGGAGGTCGCGCTGGAGCTGGCCTCGAACGCACTCTCGCTCCCCGGCATCGTCGTCGATGACACGACGCTGGTGCGCTCCTATCCGGGTGGACCGATCTTTTCGCACATCCTCGGGTATGTTGGGCCGATCACCGAGGAGGAGTACAACAGCGAGCTGACGACCAGCGGCAGCCGCATCTATGAGCCGGACGATCGCGTGGGACGCGGCGGCATCGAGCAGGCACTCGAGGAAACGTTGCGCGGTGAAAAGGGTGCGCGCTGGGTGCAGATCGACGCCAACGGCGTCATCCGCTACGAGCTGCTCGATCAGCGCAAGGAGCCGCGCGGCGGACTCAGCGCCCGACTCACCGTCATCCGCGACCTGCAAGTCGCCACCGAAGCCGCGTTGCGCGATGGCATCGCGCAGGCGAACGTCGATGCCAGGGAGAACAAGCTCGATGAGGTCGGAGCCGGTATCGCAATCGCGATGAACCCGCAGACCGGTGAGATCCTGTCGATGGTCTCGCTGCCAACGTTCGACAACCAGAAGTTCGTCGACGGCATCTCGGACAAGGACTATCAGGCGTACCTGGATGATCCGTTCGAGCCGCTGCTCGACCGCACGATCTCCGGTCAGTTCCCGCCCGGCTCGACATTCAAGCCGATGATGGCTGCTGCCGGACTGCACGATGGCGCGAAGCGCCCGGACGGTCTACGGCCCGAGACGAAGTTCCGCTGCCTCGGACGCATCCGCGTGCCGTGGACGTGGGACGAGACGCAGGGCAACGACTATCCCTGCTGGGAGCTCGAGATTGGCCACGGTGAGGTCGATGTGCTCTCAGGCATCGCCCACTCCTGCGACGTCTACTTCTACAACGTCGGCGCGCCGGACTCGATCGCCGACAACGGCGTGCGAGTGCATTACTACATCCCGAACGACCCGGAACAGCACTTCTTCATGGGGATGGGCGTCGACAAGATGTACTCCTACATGACGAAGGCGTTCGGCTACGGCAGAGCGAGCGGCATCGAGCTGGCCGGTGAGGCGGACGGCATTGTGCCGAACCCCAAGTGGCTCTTCCAGACGCTCGATCAGAACTGGTCGATCGGTGACACGATCAACATGTCGATCGGTCAGGGCCACCTGCTCTGTACGCCACTCCAGCTGGTCAACAGCACGGCGGCGATCGCATCCGGCGGCAAGCTCTACCGGCCACGCCTGATCCGCGACCTCGTTCGTGAGGACGGCTCGGTCTACCGTTCATTCGAGCCGGACCTGATCAACGACATGAGCGTTGACAAGGGCGACGAGGAGACGTGGATCGCTGCCGAGCACCTCGCGACGGTGCGAGAGGGCATGCGGATGACAGTCACTGAGGGCACCGGCCTGGGGAAGATCGATGTCCCGGGAGTGAACATCGCGGCCAAGAGCGGTACCGCCGAGTACGGCATCGCCGTCGATGGCAAGTACACGCAGGGCCATGCCTGGTTCACCGCGTTCGGCCCGTACGAGAACCCCGAGATCTGCATCGCCGTCATGGTCGCCGGTGGTGGCGCAGGTTCGGTCTATGCCGGCCCGGTGGCGAACGCGATGTTGAACGCCTACTTCGGAAACCAGGCGATTCGCGATGCGGCGCAGAGCTGAACCGCCGCAGTGCGTAGAGAGAGTGAGTGAGTGGCAACGACGAGCGACGAGACGGCGCTGCATGACGCACTGCGACCCGGACCGATCCACCACATCGGCATCGTCGTGCCCGACATCGCCGCCGCTGTCGCCCAGTATCTCGCGCTCGGCTTCACCGGCGGCGCGGTCTCGCGAGTTGCCGAGCAGAACGCCGACATCGCGGCACTGCGAGCTGGAGAAAGCTGGATCGAGATCCTCGCGCCGATCGAGCACGACTCGCCGATCGGCCGGTTTCTGGACTCGCGCGGGTCAGGCGTGCATCACATCGCCTACCTCGTCGACGACCTGCCGACGGTACTGGCGCATCTCGCAGACTCCGGCGTCGAGCTCATCGACCGCCAGGCCCGCCGCGGCCTGCACGACTGGCTCATTGCCTTCGTCCACCCACGCGCCTGCGCCGGTGTCCTGACGGAGTTGGTGGATCGGGCTAGCGTGGAGTAGCGCCACTTCCAGCCACAGCCTGACCGATGGTACGCTCCTCGCGGCAGCGAATGGGCATGGAGCAGGGAGGCGTGCGGCGTGAGCACCAGAGAGAAGTCCGACCAGCGGTTCACCACCTCGGGGATTGAGATCAAGCCGGTCTACCGGCCAGACGATGTCGCCGACGAACCCGCGCCGGATCCAGGACAGTTTCCCTACACGCGCGGTCCCTACCCGACGATGTATCGCGGGCGGCTCTGGACGATGCGGCAGTACGCCGGGTTCGCCTCGGCGGAAGAGACTAACAAGCGCTTCAATCTGCTGCTGGAACGCGGCCAGACCGGCCTGTCGTGCGCCTTCGACTTGCCAACCCAGCTCGGGCTCGACGCCGACGATCAGCGTGCACAAGCCGAAGTCGGCCTCGTCGGCGTCTCGATCTCGACGCTCGACGACATGCGCCGTCTGTTCAACGACATCAAGCTCGACCAGGTGACGACGTCGATGACGATCAACGCACCAGCGTCGATCCTGCTGCTGATGTACCAGATCGTCGGCGAGGAACAGGGTGCGGACCTGACGAAGCTGGGCGGCACGATCCAGAACGACATTCTCAAGGAGTTCATGGTCCGCAACACCTACATCTATCCGCCGCAGCCCTCGATGCGGATCATCTCCGACATTTTTGCGTACACGTCGCAGCACATGCCGAAGTTCAACTCGATCTCGATTTCCGGCTATCACATGCAGGAAGCGGGCGCGACGCAGGACCTCGAACTCGCCTATACGCTCGCCGACGGCGTCGAATATCTGCGCG